>JADFHU010000001.1 GCA_022567055.1 Planctomycetota bacterium | reverse complement strand
GTTTTGGAAGACTTGGAGCGTATGGACGCGGCCGACGACTTCTTGTTGGCCTTGAGTGAATCTTTGAAGTGAGGATCACTCATGTGACGATTGATATAGCTGCTGCGAATCGGTGATACGGCCACCACCGATTTGCGGAACCCACTGCCATATTTGCTGGCCATACGGTTCTCAAAATCCATATTGTTAGAGACTTGGGATGAATAGGTGGAGCCTGCCCGAAAACTGTTGCGATGTGAAAACATAGAATCGTAGCGAGGCCTGGGCGTGTAGTACCGACCCCAGCCGCGGCCCCAGTACCAGTAATGGAAATGCGGCCTATAGCGATAGCCAGGGGAGGAACGGGTGTATTCCTCCTTCTTGGGCGGGTTGTAGGGCCACGACTCTTTGTAGTAGCTATTGGCGCCTTGGCCCTGCAAGGTGGCGCGTCCTTTTGCCACAGTGAGAGTGAAGAGCACTTCATCTTTTGCGGTACTCCTACCATCGGAATCCAAATCCTCGGCCGCCGTCAGTAGAAAACCGCCATCGATGGCATTGGACGTGCAGATGATTAAACTGTCTCCTTCGAAGATCTCGTTCACACGGTCCTCAAAAGTCGTCACATTGGGGTCCTTGATAAAGGCCTGCTTGACCGCATCCAAATTGACCAAGCCTTTCGTCCCCGGAGCCTTGCTCCATTGGTCGGCGCTCTTGTCACAACCAGACATGAGCGATGTTGCCGTCAGACCGGCTACGAGTAGATAACCATGTGAACTGTCTCGTCTATCCATCGTGTACTCCTTATTCGTGCGTGGTACGTTTCTCGTCCGACCTACAGACAAAACACCATGACGGCCCCCGTGCTCACGGCCAGGCCTGCTGCCATGAACCCTGCGTTGAGATTTCGATCCTCGACGATTTCCTTGCTGAGTTTGGCCTTGGGAAGGAAGAGGACATCATTGATCAGTCGGGTGATGAGCAGCAGGACCGCCCCCACGATGGCATAGTAGCCGGCATGGAGCATCCGATCTTGCCATGTCCACTCGTCTAAGAGGTGTTGGTCCATGCTGAGTCCCTTCATGAGAATCAGCCCGTAACCAACCAGGTTTCCTCCCCATGCCAGAGCCGCTGCCACATTCTGACGCTCGCCCAGTTCCTTTTGATCGTCATAACTCGTGATGAATTGATAGAGCCCGGCGAACAGGATCAGCGCGATTTGTCCGAAACCAAAGGCAATGAGCATGGATGGGATCCCCCGGCAGCCTCGAATGCCACCGGCAATAATCAGTGCGGAACCCATGTAGGTGGCAGCCATCACCACGGCAACCGCAACGTTGCCCCGATCCACGATCTCCTTCTGATTGGAGAATTTGTGTAGAACGACCTTGTCGTTTATGATGCCTGATAGAAAGAGTAGGACCATTCCCACCATGCCGTAGAGCCCCGTCTCCCAGAGTTCATCCCAAAAAACTGCGAGGGACGGCTCTTCCGGTGCGTCTCCCACCAAGACACCACAGACGATGCAGGTGAGCCCCATGAGAAAACCCACCACCAGGATGCCCACGGCCACATTGTCTTTGCCGGTGAGTTGAACACTTACCGAATACGGTGTCACCATATCAAAAAAGGTTTTACCAGCCAACAAGAAGAGAACGGCAAATACCAGATAGCCGGTACTGTAGGCGATCCACATCAGATCCATCATGTATTTTCCCTTCTAAGGTAACTTCTGACTAATCGTGGATTGTGCTCGTTGACGGTCTATTTGCAGGCATACCGGGTAATGTCTTGATTGCTTGTGTGATCACCCGGGTCGATGGCATAGGTCGCCTCACAGACTCCAGTGCGACCCCACTGCGCAAAGCGGTCATAACGCCCACGGCCTCGAGATAATTGTCCACCGTGTAAAGCCGACCTCTCCCAAAGGGCAGATCAGCCAACGTGTGGCCCATGCAGTTCTTATTCCGAACGGCAATGACCGGAATATTCTGTTCCAACGCCGCCAATGTAGGCAGTCCAATACAACCATCCGGGATAATGAGACAAGAGACGTCGGCGACGGTCAACAGACCGGGACTGCTATGAATGGGTGCATTCGGAATCAGACGCGGGCTCCGGTGAAGGCCTTTCAAAATGCAATGAAGGTAAGTTGTGGAAACCGTCTCTGCAGATTTCCGAGGATCCACAATACCGACATCGAGATCAAGGACCTCTTTTGACGATATCATGGGAGAATGAGCAGACGGGACGTTGAATAGCATGGACACCGCGTGGGTCAACATGGCTTCCACGCCTCCCCAGGGGTTGACCATGTCATAGCGATCATCACGGAAATAGTCGCTGTGAAAATGAGAGGGCAATTGAATGACCGACGACAAGGCCACGGCATCATATTGGTCCCGATAGCGGTACAGGATCTCGCACAGCCTCTCCAGAAACTCAATGCTGCCGGCGGCTCTCCCCGACCGAGAATACAGCGACCGCATCAAGAGTTTATCTTTCATCTTGATAACCAAAGGGCAATCCATGCCTAAAGCGGCTCGCGCTGCTGACACTGAGTTTATAGCCGCTTCATGGAAGAAGGCATACTCGTGCTCATCCATCACCATGAGCACGCGATTGCTGCGTACGCGCCCCAACCCGACATTTCCCAGGAGAAAACGCGAGATCACACTACCCTCGACGTAAAGTCCGTTCCTGGGTAGTTCGTTGATATCCGATGCATTTACGACATTGGGATGTGTGATTAGTGTGTCGCAGGCCTGGGCAACGAGACGAGCCACCGGACCGGCATCGCCGGAGTGCCCGCCCAATTCAGCGCCAATTCCGGTCGGTATTACCAGTACTGCATTGAACTGGTCGGTATGTTCGTACTGACGCCTAGCAGAGTCGAAAATGGAACAGGTCGGATAGAATGAACTCTCGGCGAGTCCGGACAGCGTGCCCAGCTCTAGCACGTATTCATCTGTGTCGGCTTTTGTGACAGCAATGCGAACAGGAACCGAGTCTTCGGCCATTTGGTCTTGCACTGCCTTGGCTAGGTGTTGCAGTAATCCAGTGTGCCCGCAGAGTTTAGGTATACGAATCTCATGTTCACTCAATAGCATCCATGTCTCCCATCAATCCACTGATAGAATCCCAATATCCGTCATGTCGTTCCAGTGCTAGGCCGGTATCGGCGCTGTCGCTATAGACGCATGGCAAACAAGTTCCATTAAACATATTTGCCTTTAATAGAGAATACGCGCCGACTGATCGAAATCAATGACAGAACCGGGCGTTGTTAGCTCCGCCGAGAGAAGCGTGGTTTCAGTGGATAATTCGTGCATCGTCCCGCTGATTCGAATAACGACCTCTGTCTCGTACCAACTAAGGATACTATCTCAAATTATGGCCAATTGGACAGTCCCGAATTCAGGAGGAATACCCCATCAGTCCAGGTGAAGGCGGCATTTTACCAAATCAGATACGGACTGACAAGCAATACAAGGCAAGATGTGAACAGAACACTTGTCCGGAGTACCAATGGGGCCGCGATTGAGGTCTCCGCCCAGGTGGAGAGGGCCGCAGGCCCGTCACGACGAGCGATACCGCATGCCTCACTCGATTCCGTGGACGATCATGTGGCCAGCCAGATCCAAGTGCCATCGCCGAATCCCGTCATGTCCGTGGTCTTTGAGATCTGAAACGCCATGGACCTGCCGCCATCGCTGATCACGCCCACGCCCTGGGTGCACTTGAACTCCGGATTCTCATTGAAAAGGTCAGTCGGGTCGTTTTGCCGGAGCCACCGAGGTCCAGGGTCCGGAGATCTAGGTACCCAAGTGAGTCAATTCCAGACCGTGCCCAAGCTGCGGAATGTGCGGCGAATATCGGCCGGATTTCCGTTACTGGTCTCAGAGACCGGCATGACATTTGAGACCTACGGCCACAGACCTTACAATACACATCCAAATACTCATCGAATACATTGAAAGGAGAATCTCGATGAGGATTTGTGCGTGGCACCTGGCCATCGTCCCGTTCCTGATGGCTACAGGAGTGTCGGCCGATGAGTTGCATGTCAAGGATTTCGGTGCCATAGGAGACGGCGTTCACGACGACGGGCCCGCCCTCCGGCAAGTCTTTGCGGCAGCCAGTAGAGCAGACAAGCCATGCGCGATTGTCTTCGAGACGGAGAAGACTTACTACGTTGCTCCGCACGGCGAGGCCAATGGCCGCCTGATGTTGTATGAACAGCGCATGTCACGGTTGACGGACGAGACGCCATGCTGGTCGTCCATCCACCCAATCGTGCCCTGGTTGTCTATCGGTCCCGCGATGTCCTGCTCCGTGACCTGCGGATCGATTACCGTCCCGTGCCGTACGTGCAAGGGACCATCACCAAGATCGATAACGAGCGAAGCACCCTCGAGTTTGAACCCCATCCGGGTCACGTGCACCCCATCGAGGGCAACGACTCGCTCTACAAGAATGGGCGAAACGAAGAAAGTGTCACGTTCAATCATGAGAACCGTAAATTCTATCACGCCCATTCTCGTGTCAGCGGGATAGTGGTCATGGGGAATGGCCGTTTTCGCGTGTCGTATCGCGGACACCGATTCAGCGAAGCCAGCGTCGGTGACTACTTCGCCATGAAGAGTCACTGGGGGGTCGCGCACAGGACTGAGAAACACCGATACGCGGGACCTCGAGCGCAAGAACGAGTACATCACCACGGCAGACCCAAGTATTGCGATTGTTCATTCGAACGATGTGGTTTTGGAGAATATCCGCTCCTACGCGTCCCCTGGGTTGACCGTGAATGCGCGCGGCTGCTACGACCTCGTGATACGAGGTCTGGAGATTCGGCGACGCGACGATCGACTCGTGGCTGGTTGAAGCGATGGTATTCACGTCAAATGCAATGAATCGCAACCGGCGATTCAGAACTGCACCATCGAGGCCACCATGGATGACGCCATTCACTTCAAGATATGCGGTGACTGGATCACGGAAGTGGCGTACCCACGCCGGGTAAAGATTCGGCATAGGGACATTGCCTGGGACCATACGAATCTGGGCCAGGGCAAAGGCGTCAAGTCGGACGAAGCGATGGGTACTCACGATTCCGTGTACTTCGGTATGGACGACGGACCGCTCGACAGGGCGCATTTGCGAAGCGCTGCGTCGTGGGCCTGGTCCATGGCCGCTCACAACAGCAAGATGTCGCTGATCTGTCTCCAGGCATTCGAACTCACTGCAGGCGCACATGTCTTGAAGCTCACGCCGCGGAAACCCATGCACATCGATCTGGTCGCCATCACCGACAATCCAGGGCTGTTTGACTAGGCTCTGTCTGAAACCTCCGTCGGTCGGCTCGTCTTCGACCCCGAGGCCCCATTCGGCCCGAACTCATGGCCCAGGGCAGATCCGAAGGGAAGCCAGATCGAGTTTCCAGACAGAGCCTTTATAAAGCCCCTTCATCGGCAGTCATTCAATGAATGACGAATGGGATGGCTGACGCGGACACCGGGCCAGGCCGAGTTTCCACCGCCTTTAAGTCCACCTCGAAGGGACGACCGATGGAGTTTCCCGCCAAATCCTCCAGGACGGGATCTGCCTCTAGCGAATAGTGACCCGGTCTCCAGGGCTGTGCGGGAGTGAACTGCCAGCCCCTCTCCAGGTCGGTCACCCTGCCCTCCCCCGGTACCAATCGGTCGGCCCCATCGCGTATGGTGAGAAGTCGTGACAGCAGGGCATGATCGAGGGATTCCGCAAAGGTCACTGACAAGGGCTCCCGACCGCCGGCCGGCGGCGGGCTCAGCCGCCAATGCCGGGGATCCGGGGATCGCGCATCGCGAGCCGTGACACGGAAGGCCTTCTCGACAGAACGTACCAGGGAATGTCCCTGGGCGTCCAGCCAGGCGCCATCAACGTGCAGGGTATAGCGCTGGCCCGGTTCAAGAATGGCCCCTACCTCTTCGCGGGGCGTCAGGCCGACTTTGATGCGTCCCGGATCGAGCAGCAGGGTCAAGCGCTGCTGCCGTCGATCCCAAAGCTCCTCGTCAAGTTCTAAAAAAGGCAGATCCACTAGCCGACCACTCTCATGCACCAGGCGAATGTGGCGGTATGACTCTCCTCGACTCATCGGGGCCGAGAAGTGTAGGTATATCTTGAGCAAGTTCTCCGGCAGTACATCGCCACTGGGATAGATCTGCGTGAGGCGGGTGCCAACCTGCTGTCTGTCGGGGCTGAGAGCAAACTCGGCGGCGATGCTGTCGGTGCCCTGCAGGCGGGCGAATGTATCAGGTAAGGACGAGACCACGCGCGCCGGCAGGTAGCGCAACGCCAGGATTGCCATATAGGGAACACCGACGTCGACCGCAAATCGCGGTTGGAAGCGGAGACGATCACCGACGATGAGGTGACGTCCCAGCATAGCCGGAGTGTCGCTCGGTGCCTCGGCGGGAGAAACACCGGCATAGACAGCAAAGAGCCGGGTCCACTCCGCACTCGAGAGGCTGGCGCGGCCCAGGGCCTCCAAAACCGGGCCACCCAATCCGACGACCTCAAAGACGCGGGGCGCCTCTCGCCCGGTCGTCTCGCGCCAAACTATTCCAGGCGACTCTGGCGACAGTTCGGATTGAGATACCTGGCCCGCCAGCGCCCAGCGTGGGCACCAGGCGAGCGCGCAGCATCCTAACAGCCAGAGCCCGGGGATACCGCATGCACATGCAGCGCAACGCGACGCCCACGGACATCGCCGAGACATATGCATCAGGGCAGAGCCATGGTCTCGAGATTCAATGGACCCTCATCTGCCTTCACCAGAATCAAGGCCCTCTTCTCATCCAGGCGATCCAGTTGCATCACGGAATCCCGCCCAGCCAGCGTCTCATAGGTCAGACCGGCTGTTCCGGAAACTCTCTCGGTGAGCCCCGCTATCGTGCCAAGATTCTCGGTGGTGATCTTCATCATGCCGCGACTCGAGTTGGCCATCAGGATATAGTCCTTGCCCCCTTTGCTGTAGACGAACATGTCAAGGGGTCGATTTCGATTGCCCAATTCAGCGACCGTAGTGCCGATGATTTTCTCGCCGGACTCGAGCTTGTCGATGGGGATCTTGACCAGCGGCGTGCAGGTGTAGGCCGCCAGCAGATAGGCCTCGTCGCCAATCTGGTAGTCTGCAAAGGTTCTTACCGGCGAACGGGTCTCGTACCGTCCGTGCGCGGAGTGGAAGATCTCGATGCTCGTGCCGCCGCCGACGCCGGCGAAGGGAAACTGAATCGATCGGAGTTTCGAGGCAAACTCTTCATTGGAGAGTCCGGCGATGAACACGCGGCCGTGCAGATAGGCGATGTCCGTGATGGACTCGAGTCTCTTGTCCCCCCGTCGGGTCATCTCTGACTTGGGCGGATTGGGCAATTCGGCCTTGGAGAAATGAATCCCCTCCAGGCTGACCTGCTCGACCTTTCCGGATCGCAGCACCCGCATCACGACCGGAGTGGCGTCGGGACCGAGACCTCGGGAGACCGAGAAGTACACCTTGCCGGAAAGGGGGTTAACGGCCATGTCGTTGATGAGGATTTTGTCCGCGGTGGTGCCCAATAGGGCGGCCACTTTCCCGTCGACATCGGCCAAGTCGAGACCCTTGGCGTGGGTCACGGCCTCGTCATCACCCGAGTCAATGGCGAAGATGGCGGCGCCCTTGGGGTCACTCAGGAACAGGACCCCATCGGGACCGAAGGCGATGGGGCCGATGGATTGGAGGTCCGGCGTACCAGCCTTCATGCTGGCCTTGAAGTCGCCGGCCGTTGCCGAACATGCCAACAGACCCAGACAGCCAACACCAGCCAGCAGTAGGAACGTTTTTCTCATCATGAGTTGTCTCCTTTCAAAAACCATTGCGGTCGACGGTGGGATACCGTTTCTCTCGAATTCATCAGATCTCTAAGTAGTGACTTTGTCTGTCGGTCTATCCTTCACATGTATCCAGGCATGGACATGGGGTGCGCCGCGGAAGTACATGATGGCAGTGGGCCCCTCAATTCGCCAGATATCCCAAACGCCATCATCGCCAAGGTCGTCCTTCTGGTAGAAAGCCATGTGAAGCTCATCAAAGCCCGCTCGGTCGATCAATTTGAGGGTTTCGTCGACATCACGCTGCCGGTAGGGCGCCAACACATCCGCGATCACCTTACGCGTCTCGGCCTTCTGGTCTGGGCTCAGCTCGCCAACGGGAATCCCCGCGAGACCTTCGGTGCGACCCGACAGTTTGACGGTGGCAGTGCCACGTTCCTTAGGCGATGCCTTCTTGATCAGTGCTTGCTTCCTCTGCTTGCCGTCGAGCATCTGAAAGACTTCATTGGCTCGGACGGCCTGATACCAATAGATGTTGCCGGGATGATCTGGTTTTTCAGTGAAGCTTGCGGCGGCATGGCCGTAAAATATTGGGCCGCCAAACGCCACCCCCTCGACCGAATCCCCATCACAGCGTCGCGTGACATGGCGCCCGGTGAGAACGAATTCGAAGCGGCCCTCGCCTTTTCCCGGTGTGCCGAAGAAGGCGACCGCGCAGTCGTCCAGACCCTGCCCACCCGAGTCGTGGCTGACCTGTCCAAGCACGCTCTGCGCGTATTGCTCGCTGTGCAACCCCAGGAAGATCTCACGAACCATGGCTTGCTGATCAGGGGTGAACAGATCCTTGTTGTGGTACTTGGTGATGTGCCAGTTGTTGTCGACCTTCTGGCGGAGTGGATGATCGAAGGCAAAGGTGATGTGTTCCCGTTGCTTCTCGGTCAGCGATCGGTAGAGGGTGGCGACCAGCGTTTCCGAGGTCGGAGTCGAAACAGGGGAATCCGCCCAAGTGGGCAGGGCGCCCACCGAGGCGACCGCCACCGATCCCAGCGATATTTGCAGAAAGTCGCGTCGATCGAGCGATGAGGGGTCTTTGTGCGAAAACGGCTTGGCATCCTGTGGCCTGGACATGATGACGCCTCCCAAGAGATTTAAGGAAAGGTTCGGTTGTCATTCAGACGACTGACTTGTCTAAGATTCTACGCCATTGCACGGCATCATACTACCTATTTCCTTTGGGGTCCGCGGTGTTTTCTGGGGAACCAAGAGGATGAAGGAGAAGTAGATAGTCTCTGACGGCAGGTGGCCCGGTCATTCAGGACAGGCCACTTGGTCGAACAATCCCTATTTTGGCATGTTTGAGTCCCGAAAGGCTCGAGGCTCAAACGCAAACGGAGGCAACAACATGGATTACAGAAGGGTCTTGCAGAGCGTAGTGCTGGCAGGCGTGTTACTCGCCAATGCCTGGGCAGGCGAATGGACAAGATTTCGCGGCCCGAATGGTACCGGCGTCAGCGACGAGACGGGCCTGCCCGCCACCTGGAGCGAGACCGAGAACCTGGCGTGGAAAACGCCTCTACCCGGAGCGGGCGCTTCCAGTCCCATCCTCTGGGGCGGTCGGATCTTCCTGACCTGCTACTCGGGATACGGCCTGGATCGAGACGACCCGGGCGATCAGAGCCAACTGCAACGTCATCTCATCTGTGCCCGGGCCTCCGACGGGAAAATGCTATGGAACAAGACCGTCGGGGCCGTGCTGCCGGAAGAGCCCTACAAGGGGATGATGCGAGAAAATGGATACGCCAGTCAAACGCCGGTGACCGACGGTCGGCTGGTGTACGTGCTGTTTGGAAAGACAGGGGTCATCGCCTTCGATTTGGAGGGAAATCGAGCATGGCAGACCTCAGTCGGCACGGGCAGCGACAAAATGCACTGGGGGTCCGCGGCAAGTCCGATCCTGTACAAGGACTTGCTCCTGGTCAATGCCTGGGACGAGAGCAAGACCCTCGTTGGCTTGAGCAAGGGAACCGGTAAACTGATCTGGCAGGCCGATCTCTCTGAAGCGGGCCTCTCCTTCAGCACACCCGTGTTGGTGGACCCCGGCAATGGACAGATGGAACTGGTCGTGCCGATGCCGGGGCAGGTGTGGGGCCTGAATCCGGAGACGGGCAAGAAGCTCTGGTCGGTCAGGACGACGCACAGTACCGTCATAACGGCCAGCCCGGTAGCAAATAAGGGTACAGCCTATGTCTATGGAGGCGGACCGCAGGGCTCAGGTTCATTGGCGGTCCGAGCCGGCGGCAAGGGGGATGTCACTGACACGCATGTCGAATGGACCCGAAGCGAGACGACAGGTCCTCCCTCTCCCGTCCTCCTGAAAGGCCTGCTCTACTGGGTTGATGGATCCGGAAAAGCCTACTGCATGGATGCCAAGACGGGTGAACTGCGTTACAGCGAACAATTGCCGGTGTCGGGGCGATTCGCGGCTTACGCCTCCGTGGTGGCAGCCGATCAGAAACTCTACGCCGTGACTCGGACCAGCGGCACCTTCGTGCTAGCGGCCGAGCCGAGATTCAAAGTCCTGGCCCACAACACCTTTGCGTCCGACGACAGCGAATTCAACGCCTCACCTGCCATCAGCGATGGACGCCTCTTCCTGCGATCGGACCGGTTCCTCTACTGTCTGGAGAAAGCCGGTTAGGCTTGCCGCCAAACGAGAGAACCGAGGTCATACCTTGATTTCCGGCCATCCCTTGCGGATGGCCGGCCAAGAGTGATAGCGGCAGGAGAGGATCAGGCACTCAGCTCGGCGCGGACGGTCTCAAGAAGTTTCTTGGTCAGCTTGATGCCCTCGTCCTCGCTGTGTTTGCGGCCCTCGTATTCGATGCCCACATAGCCGTGGTAGTTCGCAGCCAAGACGATTTTCATCATCTTGCGGTAATCGGTTCGAACCTCATTGCCATCCTCGTCGAACTCATGGCTCTTGGCACTGACGGCTTTGGCGAAGGGCATCGTCTCTTCGACTCCGAGATAACGGTCGTACTCATGGAAATTTCCGAAATCCGGAAGTGTGCCACAGTTGGGCAGGTTTACGGCCTTCATCACCGACGCCAGCCATTTCCCGTTGGACGAGAGGCCGCCGTGATTCTCGACGATCACGTTGAGTCTGTAACTCGCACCCAATTCAGAGAGACGTCTCAGGCCATCCGCAGCCAGTTTTAACTGCTCGTCATATTCGCCCCGTGACCGAGCGTTCACGCGAATGGAATCGCATCCCAACGTCTTGGCGGCTTCCAGCCACTTTTTGTGGTTGTCAACGGCCTTTTGCCGCTTGGCTTCATCCGGGTCTCCCAGGTTGCCTTCGCCGTCCACCAGGATCAACAGATTCTTGACGCCCAGATCGGCGGACCGAGCCTTCAGGTCGGCGACATAGCTGATGTCTTCTACTCTGCCGTTGAAGGGGCCGCTCCAGAACTCTACGGCATCAATACCATACACCTCTTTAGTGACCTTAGCGAAGTCAAGGTGGTCCAACTTTCCCGCCGCGAGGGTCCGGTGCAGTGAATACTCGCCCAGCGATATTTCGAAGAGGTTTCCCTTGCCTGCAGCCGGCAAGGTCTTGGCGGCGAACGCCAATCCCACGGCACCCCATCCGGCAGTCTTGATAAACCGTCGACGATTCATTAGCTCTGACATTTGGCTTGTCCTTTCCATCGAGGATTCGTTGTCGTTGAGAATTCACCACTCGCACACGAGAAGAGAGGCTCAGGAGCCGGCCCAGGCGCAGCAGGATGGAGTCCTCCGGCACTACCTATCGCATGCCGCCATTGGCTCTCCAGACCTCCATTTTGGCGACCCAAATGCCCGGATCGTAGGGCCTTTGATTATAATGCTCCGGGATCCAGAGGGCATCTTTCCGCCAGCTCTCGACATGACCATCATAGAGGGCAAGATTGGCGCGTCCATTGTGCCGATACATGGTGGGGCCCCCGGTTCCTGCTGCCTTGTACTCATTGACGGTGCCGTCTTGTCCCAAGACATCCCAGCCGTTTATGTAATTGGCGCCCTGCCACTTGCTCCACCAGTCGTGAGCCTCATTGAAGTGAAGTTTAATGCCCGGCTGTTTCACGGTCGACAGCTTGTGGCCCAACAACTCCAATGCCATCGTTGCGACCCAGGAACCTTGCACGCGGGAAGGATACCAATCTTCGATATTAAAGCCGTAGCTGACCAGGGTCCCCAACTGGTTACCGTTTTCGATGTCCCAGGCATGCGCCCAGGCCTTTTGCGTGTCGCTGGGGCACTTGTATTTTTTGGGGGTCTGGACTTGCGACCTTTCTGAAACCTTTTCAGAGCCCTCATAGCCGATTGACTGCCGGAATTCGGCGTTGGCCGTCCAAACACTGCCCGACTGACGAGTAGAATCTCTGCACGGTACGCCCCAATCATCGTGATTGGCCGCGTAGAGACTGTTGGCTGTGGCCAATGAGCGGAGGTTGTTGGCACAGGCGATCTTGCGGCCCTGATCACGGGCCAAGCCCAGGGCCGGCATGAGGACGGCCATCAAAATCGCGATGATGGCGATCACCACGAGCAGTTCGATGAGTGTAAAGGCAGGCCGTTTCATCATCAGTTGGCTCCTGTCAAAACAACCGTTCAGAGAGACCTTATCATGACGCTGGGCCGCCATTGTACCACAACCATCGGAGAGGGGAAGGCGGGAGCAGTGATCAGTAATCTGTAATCTGTAATCCGTGATCCGTGATCCGTGATCTGTGTTCAGTGATGATGTCCGGTCGGATGGCGATCGCCGAGCGTTTCCAGCAAACGCGGCATGAGTTCTACGAGATTGCAGGGGCGAGTGCGGTAATCCAACTGGTGGCTGATCAACTTGTCCCACCCCAAGGCACAGGCCCCACCCGAGCCGGGTAGGCAGAAGACATAGGTGCCATTGGCGACACCGGCCAGCGTGCGGGACTGCATGGTCGCGGTGCCGATGTCGTCATAGGACAGCATGCGAAACATCTCCCCGAAACCGTCAATGACCTTGTCCAGCAGAGGCGCAACGGCCTCGGGCGTGCCGTCCCTACCGGTCACGCCGGTGCCGCCCGTCGTGAGAATGACTTGGCAATCCGCCTGCGCGATCCAACGCGCGACAACCGCCCGAATCTGATACAAATCGTCGGGCACGATCTGTTTGTCTACCCTGTGATGTCCCGCCCCTTCCAATCTGTTCACCAGGAGTCTGCCCGATTTGTCTGTTGCTTCCGTTCGCGTGTCGGAGATCGTCAGGACGGCAACCCCTAGGGGAAGGAATTCTCGTTCGCTTTTCTCTGCCAAGCTGGACCTCCATTCGTCTATGCCCACGTGCAGCGATCAAACCATCGGGCTCTGTCTGAAGACTCGGTCGTTGGCCCGAGAGCGAGCAATTTTTTCGCCTGGCAAAGACGGCGAAGCAGGCGATGTTGGTTTCATCGTCGATGGAGCCGGATGCAGCCAGGCGGAAAAAGGGCCGCTCGAAGCCAGATCGAGTTTTCAGACAGAGCCTAGGGTCCCATATAAACACAACCGGCCTTGGGCGGCAAGTCGCGGCCCCAAAATCGTCTTGGGAGCCTCGGGCAAAAAATGACTCCTGCGGTGCGGAGGGAGAGGAAAAGTGAGATAAGCGCAGGGGCCTAAAGTACTGTGGGATTGGGTATTGGGGTACAGGCCGGGGAGGCGGTTGGCAAGCCTATTCTGACGGTGTCCCGAACAGAGGACGGCTGGTCCGATTGCCCGGCCGGCAAAGAGTTTCCGTCAAAGTCCCCCGGTCGAATGTGTCGACATAGCCAACTGTTATAGATCTGGTGGTGTCAATGATATGGGCCTGCCGACTCGCCGCTATTCTCTGTCGCGATGAGGCATCGACCTCTGACTCGAACAGGAGCAAGACAGCGTATGAATGCGAATACGAAAATAGGGGTGCTCGTTGGACTTCTGGCCATCTTCGTGCTCGCCTTTGCCCTGCGCGGCTTGAGCAGCTCCACGCAACGGTTCGCAACGCACGAGATCCAAGACCACCGCAGCCTGAAGCCAAGCGCCCGCAGGATTGCCGATCTTCCCCTCTCCATCAATCCCAGGCCGACCTCACCGAGCCGACAGACCTCCAGGGAAAGCAGGCAAGCCGATACAAATCCAGCCAAGATAGCGTCCAGCCGTCCTGACCCGTCTGCTCGGCAAGGCCCCGCCGGGGGCCGGCCGGCAGAGGCGCTGTCACCCCAAACGGTCACCTATACAGTTCGGCCGGGCGACAATCTCGCCCTGATCGCCAAGCGACTCTATGGGCTCACTCAGGGAAACAGAATGAGGGTGGTCAAGGCGCTGTTCTCTGCCAATCGCCATTCTCTGAAGACTGCTGACGAGTTGAGAATCGGCCAAACATTGGTCATTCCCCGCCTGCCGCAGGCAGCCTCTGGCTCAGATTTCGCAGGCTCGACCGGTCAGGGCAGAGATCTAGGAAAGATTCGAACCGGGCGGGCCATAGCGCCACCCTACGCGGTGCGCGATGGAGATAGCCTCTGGAAGATCGCCGCGGCCAAACTCGGCGATGGTCGTCGCTATCTAGACATCCTGCGTCTCAACAGGGACCTATTGGAGGACGCAGACGATCTCAGACCGGGCATCCTGCTCAGGCTGCCGGGCCGCTGAGGGCCGATTTTCCCCTCCCAAGGTAGGTTTTCGGGCACAGTTGCCGTCGGCCTCCACCCCCCGCGGAGCAAGCTCATCCAGCAGGTCATCGATGACGAGATCCGCAGCATGTTGCGCAGAGACATCGGCGGAGACGAACAGCGCATCCGTTCGGTCAAGACTCGACATGACACGATCACCTTTAAGCACATCCTCCTGCCGATCTGGATCAGTGCGTATCGCTTCAAGAACACCCCGTACCGCTTCCTCGTCAATGCTCGCACCGGTGAGGTCCAGGGTGAGCGGCCCTGGAGTTGGATCAAGATCACCCTGCTAGTGTTGGCGATCCTCGCGGCTGCCGGCGCCATTGCTGTCACGGTCCATCTGTCTCAAGGCGGCTGAGGGCATTCTCCCAGTAACGCTCGTCGGATGAAGATAACGAGAGCGCGTCCCCCTTTTGCGGCAAACGAGATCGATTTGTATACTGTTAGTGTGTCTTAGGGACCGGCAAGAAATAACTTGGACTTTTGAATGCCCAATTGCACCCCATCTTTGATCGCTTCTCAATCGCGAAATCCGCGACGTAGAACTGCTACGCCTGTGGTTTCGCTCAATCGGGCGCGACCCAATATGGGGCACACTTGGACCCCAAATTGTCCAATTTATTTCTTGCCGGTCCCGCGGGGGACAGCGCTATGAAAATGCTACAGATCTCGGATGAAGTCTACCAGAAACTGAAGGCCTTCGTGGCAGATCCTTTTGAGGACACGCCCAACAATGTGCTGCTCCGCCTGATGGCCATCGCAGACAAAGCCAAGGGCCGATGGTCCGCGTTTGAGCCAGCGCCAAAAAGCCCGGCTCCGGAGGCACAGCGGCCTGCTCGATCACAGCAAGACACCATCCCGGAGGGGACCAAGATTCCCGATCCGGTCCCCAGCGCCACGGAAGTCGTTCTCTAACCAGTCCGGCGAGGGTACCTGCGCGCGTGAGCAGTCCCTCCCATCCTTGACTTTCCAGAAACCTCCGCTAGTCTTACGCCAAGAGACGATGCTACCCGAGGACTCAGAACATGAGAATACATACGCTCCATAGATTCATCTTACTGTGCGCGCTGCTGGCTGCCGCTTCATTAGGAGGCGCCCAGACAGAAAACGACGAAGCGTTCACCCTGCTTTTTCCGGAAGATGGCGTGCCCCAGGGCTGGACCGTGCGCCGCTGGAACGATGTCAGCCTCCCAGCCGCCACCGGTGTACAGTGGCGCGTCCAGAATGGCATTCTCAGGGGCAGCGACCCGCGCGGCACCTGGC
The DNA here is from genome assembly GCA_022567055.1 of Planctomycetota bacterium. Classification (GTDB taxonomy): domain Bacteria; phylum Planctomycetota; class Phycisphaerae; order Sedimentisphaerales; family Anaerobacaceae; genus JAIPFM01. Next base: position 19,352 of record JADFHU010000001.1, on the reverse strand, counting down.
TCATGAGCGAAAAAGAGTATGCCAACTTCGTCTTGCGGTATGACTTTCGGCTCGGCACGCGTGGCAACAGTGGTTGCGCCTTGCGCGCCCCTCTGTCCGGCGATCCGGCATTCGATGGCATGGAACTACAGATGGCAGATCTTCGCTACAACCCTCGAGCCAAGCCTTCGGAGTTAACCGGGGGCATCTACCGCGCCATCCCGCCCAAAATGCAGGTCTACCGACCCACCCAATGGAACAGCGTTGAGGTGCGGCTCATGGGGCCGCGCTTGCGTGTGACACTCAACGGCCAGCTCATCCACGCGTTGAACCTAGACGAACAGTCTCAAGCCGTCAAACGACACGATGGATCCTCCGCACCTCCCGTCAAATCGCGTCCCCGGAAAGGGCACATCGGTTTTCAGGAACTCAGTTGGGGAAACAGCCAGGTCCAGATCCGCAATGCCCGCATTAAAGTGCTGGACACAGAATGACGCTGTCAGCGTTTTAGTGGCAGGCCGTCCTCGGGGATGTAGTAGTAGCCGTCTTTGTTGTTGGGGTGTCCGTCTCCCCTATCAACCCTGACACGGGCCAGACTTTTCGACACGTCATAGAGGGCCACGTGTCCATCCACGTACGCAGCCTTCAAAGTCACCTCCGGCAACGGAGGCGAGCGAAGGAAACCTAGATTCTTCTCTTCAAGCCAATAGACGGCAGAAATGTCCTTGCTGATGGATTCCGATGCGCCCTCAAACCACTCACAGCTGGCATAGCCTGGCAGGTCCGTGTTGATATCCTTGCCGAAACAATCCGCAACCAGCAGGCTGCTCGACTTGCGGTCTGCTCCTGGGCCCCTGGGACCTCTGAAGACCGGACGCGGGCCATTCGTGGTCTCGCCTTCAATCAGGCCGGTCCACCCCCAGAAGAAACAGTAGTGTCCACTGAAGGCAGCGCTGCCGGAACGAGACACATAGTCGTCGCCGGCATCCCACATCTCCTGCATGTCCGGGACTTTTTCCGGCGCCGAAGGACAGGTCCATATGGACACATCCGACAGGTACCCATGGAGGTAACCACTCATCGACCGATGGACTGCTCCCCTCGGCTTCGTCGAGCTGACCAGTCGCCGGGGATGGTAAAGGGCCTGTGGTAAAGGGCCTCCAATCCAGGACACCGAGGGTGGATACCGGTCCCCATGGTCATTGGCGAAGAGGCTCACGGAATGGTGGATCTGCTTGAGGTTGCTCATGCCCCGCAATTGGAGCGCCTTGCGTTGGAGAGCCGAAAAACCCGGAACTGAAATGGCCATGAGAAGGGACAAGATCGAGATGGAGACGAGCAGCTCGACCAGGGTAAACCCCGCCCCGTGCTTTTCCTTTCCACCTGACTTTGCCCGATCAGATCGCATCTTCGTTTTCCCTCACCAAGATTAGCGCTACGGGTCTTGCGGAGGTACTGTAAGCGGATCAGAGGCGCGACACAAGCATTAAACTTAGAGTGCCTATCAAAATGAATCGTCGCACCGAAAACGAGCGTTTCTGCGACTGGCAAGGAAGGCGAAGCAGGCCGTCCGAGGACGGTCGATGGAGCCTGACGCCGTCCAGACGCAGAATAAGCCGTTTGAATGCAGAGTCATTTTGCGTAGGGGCTCTTTAGGGATTCAGGGGCTTTTTCAGACAGGATGCCGCTCAATGCATCGCGTCGGCAGGAAGGAAGAAAAGGCCCGGGCTGCGATCGTCGCCAATCCCGTACACCTCGGGTGCGGTGCGACTTCGCGCCTTGATGACGGACATTTCAACCACCTCATCGGACCCATAGGTCCCGACGTGGCCGTCGGTGTACACGGCCTTCAGCGACAGTACCGGCACCGCCTCGGCAAGACCCACAGGACGGGTCCAGTAGGCCGTCACATTCTCTTTGCTGTTGACCGCGGCACCCGCGAACATTTCGCAACTGGTGAAGGTGAGGGGCGGCGGACCATCGTGTCCGGTGCCCTTGCCATAGTAATCGGTCACCAGGAGTTTGCTATATTTCCTGCTGCTGCCCGGTCCGACGGGCCCACGAAACCGAGTCCGATCCTCACTGCCCTGTGTGATCATACCCTCGTAGTTCCAATAAAAGCAGTAGGAGCCCTTCATGGGATCCAACAATGGGGGCGTGTCGGGGTTGCCCCAGGCATCGCCCGCGGCCCACATGGCCTCGAGGTAGGGATACTCTTGGGGTGCCGAGGGGCACGCAAGCAGGGAGGGGTCCTCGATGTAACCCTTCAAATAGGCGCTCATGGACCGATGGACGGTCGGCGTTTGCTGGGCAGAGCCGACCATTCGCCTGGGGTCATACCAGTTCCAGCCTGTGCTTGAACCGATGGTGGCAACCGACGCAGGATAACGGTCCTGGTGATCATTGGCGAAGAGTTGGAGCTGCATGCCCACCTGCTTGAGGTTGTTCATTCCGCGGAGACTCTCCGCCTTGCGCATGACAATGCTCAACGCCGGAACGATGATGGCCGTCATCAGCGAGATGATGGAAATCACGACTAGCAGCTCCACCAGCGTAAACGCCGTCTGGCCTTTGCGCCCCCCTACGGAATGTCTGGCAACAGGACGAATCAGCTCGCCTCCGAACGAATCCCTATCGGTGTCTATTCGCGCGCATCCCTGCCGAGATCGCTTCATTGTATGGATTTTTCGGAAGCTGTGCAAGCAGATTGGCTGCTTTTTTCGGACGTTTGGGGAACTTATTCCGGATAAAGCGCTTGGATCAGTGGTGAGATGGCCGTTTCAGGGAATTCTGGAGGATGCTGGTCAGGTCAGGGGGACTGCCACTGTCGAGCAAAGAGGATATGATCCTCAAGATCGATGACACCGTCCCCGTTGTAATCCCCTACCACAAAGGTCGGACTCAAACTCGCCTGGCCCGTGCCCCCGTGCGCCCCCATATTGAGCAGTGCGCCATTGGCCGGCGGCTCAGCGCCGGGGTCGATCTCCGGATCCCCAGCATCGATGCAGGGACTCAGGCCGAACCGACTGATCCAGACGTTTTGACCGGGCGAGAATGTGCCGAACCTGGACTGCAGGTGATAATCTCCCCTCTCTATATCCATCAGCAGGGGATCGGCCTGGATGTTGCTCTGGCCCTCCAGGGGGCTGGGAGAGCAACTGTAGGTCGCCGTGCAACCCAGCAGATCCGCAACGGAATTGCGGAAGAAGACGCAGTTGGCCACCGCCGTCTGGGAGGCATTCTCTTCGGCGTTGATGCCGATCCCGCAATTAACGATGGTGAGGTTATGAAGCCTGGGAGAGGAAGACGTGCAGAAAACGCCGCCGGCCGGACAATCGGCCAGGATCATGTTCCGCAACACACTGTCGGACCCCTCTCCCGAGTGCAAGGAAAAGGCATATCCACGGGCGGGGCGGACAACAGCCGCATCGGCTGCACTCTGAATGGTGATCGCCTTCGTTTTAAAGGCAACTTGCTCCTCGTAGGTTCCCGGCCAAACCATGACGACATACCCGTCGAGGGACCATTCAACCGCCGCCTGTATGGTGGCGAAGGGCTCCGATCTCGACAGTCCTACGTTTTGGTCATCTCCCCCCTTGGCCACATGCAGCACGAGTGGACCGTTGCCCCTACTTGCCTGGGCGGTTCCGCCATACGCCCCCAGGTTGATCAGATCGCCGTGGGGAATCCTCTCGGCCCCGCCAGGATCCTGCACACCTCCGCCGTCCAGACAGAGGCTGATCTGAAGATCATGTACCCATTGCTTTTGATTGGGATCCCATCTTCCCGCGTAGGATCGCAAGTGAAAATCCCCTTGCCCGGGATCCGCAAAGAGTGGGTCTGAATTCATGTTGCTCTGTCCGTCCCAACCCTGACCGACGTTACTGAACTCCACCACCAGATTCCATGCCGAGTAGGAGCCTGACCTGGTGATGTTGTCGGGCGAGTTGTCCCAGACGATCGAGTTCTTGACCAAGTTCATGGCGGACATCGACGAGCTTAGGTAGGCGAATATGCCTCCGCCGTTGTTGTCCGCTCTGTTCCCGGCGATGGTGCAATTGGCGATGAGCGAGGTGCAATCCCGGAGATAGACGGCACCGCCGTCATCGGCGGCATAGTTGTTGTAGAAGACACAGTTACGCAGGACACTCTGGCCGAGCGTCTGGGCAGTGACTCTCGAGGTATTGACGAAGACCCCACCGCCGGAGTTCCTGGGTGATGGGCCTTCCAGCGTACGATTATTCTCGAATCGACAGCGTACTATGTCCGCGGCGGCATCCTGCGCAATGTAGACGGCGCCCCCCTGCCCACCGTCTCGTCCGCCGGCCTGGTTGTCGAGAAAGAGGCAGTCCCGTATTAGCGGCATCGCCTGGGCACAGTAGATCGCGCCGCCCTGGCCGAGACCGAAGGGGTACAGACTCCGACAGCCCTGAATAATACAATTGGATATCGTGGGCTGACTCCCATGGCAGAAGATAGCGCCGCCCTGCTCTTCCCTGCCATCCACGATGGTGAAGCCATCCAGGACCGCCGATCGTGTCTCGCCCTGCACGAAGAGAACACCCGTGGTCCGTCCCTGGCAATTGATGGTACAATCGTCGGGCCCGTTCTCACTCATGACGACGATGTTCTTGCCGCGAAAATTGATCGGTCCCGGGTACACCCCATCGGCGACAACTACCCGCTGGCCGGGACCGGCCGCATTAACGGCATCCTGAATCGTAGGCCACACACCCGGCACCCGCAGATCTCCGGCAGAGGCAGGACGATAGACAGTGGTTGCCCTTAGATTGTCAATCGCCACACTGGCGCCCGAAAACAGCACATACCGGTTGTCTCGCAGCCCCCCCAACGACAGGCTATGCCGTCCAGAGAACATAAAGGTCGGAGCGGACCAACTCACACCGTCAGCGGACACTTGGTACTGAAGATAGCTCGAGCCGCTGTGGCGAGGTGGGCTCTGGGCCAGCAGGCGGACGTCCACATCAAGGGTGAGTTCGAGCGGAATGGCCCTCATGACCTGGTCCGGCTGGATGGGAAAACAATAGCCCAGTTTGGCGGGAATCCCGCCCGAAGACCTGAAGACCAACTCCCTGTCAAAGTTGCCCTGGCTGCTGTAGACCAGGTAGGGCTTGGGGGGAGGGAAGGCCCCTTCCACCCAAATGACCGAGTGCGTCCAACTGTCGTAACGGACTCGGTTTGATGAAAAATCGTCGTTGTAGACGGTCACAGTCGATGGCCGGGAGAATTGGGCCTCGGCATGCCTCACAGACCATTCCGTGATCAGCAGCGACATTGCCAAGAGTGTTAAGCCCGTTTTGCGCATGGTTCCTCTATTATACGTTAAGGTGACACAGTCAACGCAGTCCCTTTAGCCCTATCGACGTTAAGACCAGGATTCTGAAGAACTTAGACCACCGTTTTTTTCTCTCGCTTGGTCTCTGCCGGCGCGCATTTAGTCCCTGGACGTCCCGCCTCTTGCGGTAGAAATGCAGGTGTGGTGATAAAGCTAGTCGACCAACTGACCGGCAACCAGCTTCTCAAGCCACAGGCCTCCCATTCTGGCTGCTTGGCCTGATCGCGAGGCTGTGACACTTGGTGCGGTAAAATGGGTGTTTAGAGTCTGCTGGTAGTCGAAGCTCAGCCAACCGGCGCCGCCGTTCGGCTCTTTGATATCCACTCTGACGAGGACATCTCTGAGCAGATCTACCTCGTAGTCGAGAGTCAGCCCCTCTAGACAACTGAGTGTCACGTAGGCTGTTTTGGGGTCGTCAATGAAGCGCGTTTCAAACGCAATCTCTCGCTCGGCCGCAGCGCGTCGAATCACATCAATGGTGTGGAAACCCGTCCAGGGCCTGAGCATCCCGCTGAAAAAGGTGCCGGCAGGATAGCGAGTCGATTTACCCGTCGACTCATCAAAAGCTCTGGCCCCCTGGGCGGAGTCAACAATGCTCAAGTCTCCCATTCTCAACCTGAGCCAAGGACTGTATTGTGCACGGACCGTATACACGAAGGGCACTCGCCCGGTTCCGGATATGGACTCTCCCTGAAGGTATCCCGTCACACTGAAATAAGTCCAGCCGCGCCTGTGCATGTCATCCCGGTTGTCCACGATAGGCGTATCCGTCGGCCAATCGGCCTGGAGGAAATCTTCATCCATGACAGCGGGCTGGTGACGATCAACCTGTTGTAAGGGCTGATCTTGGTTCAGGTCATCCATGACCGACACGAGCAGCCAATTCCCGCCAGTGCCGACATGACGCATTCTGCTGGAGATGCCTTCCACCTCTGTCAGGAACTGTGTCATTTCTTGACTGTCCGTGGGCACCCGCATGACCCTCCGTGTCCAGGCACGGAAGTTGTTTCGGTGGACCACTTTCCCATCGTAGAAGTAGTTGTCCGAACGATCCTGCAGGATCATCCAATCCATCGCGCCTGTACCGCCGGACTGTCCTCGGGCACTGAACATGAGCGTCCCGGACCCTCCGCTCGGCAGGATATAGTAGCTCTTCTCGATACTCGCCTCGGAGCGTGCCAGATCTTGCACGAACTGACTCGATGGGCGAATCGTCTGCTGATCCGCGCCCGTTCCAATGAGGCCCTCCAGGGTGCCGGTCGCCACCCCCACGGCCAATACCCCGGCAGCGGTCGCCGACACAAGAAGCCCTGCCTTGCCGGTCGCTGCTCCCAAAGCCGTCGCAGCCAGACCGGCCTTCGTCGTGGCAGCCGTGACTGTGATTTCAGCCGCGGCGACCTTACTGGGCGCCGTCATCTTCCCGAACAGGGCCAACGCGCTCAGCAGCGCCCCCTTACCAAGGCCATTGCGCGACAGCTGCTTTTCCAGCGACTTCTTCGCCCTGATAAAGAGCATGCGTGTGCCGAACTCTGTGGAGCCCATCGATTCGGCGATCTCCGCATAGGACATGCCGTCATAGCACCTCATGATAAGGACGGCCCGGTGCCGGGTCTTGAGTCCTTGAATGGCGCCGGTGATGATCTCTCTGAGTTCTTGATTGAGAAGGCTATGCAAGCCCTCCTCGCGTGATTCACGGTCCTGCTCTTGATCTAATTTGGACGAGGTTGCCCGCCTCATAGTGGCTTCAGATCGATAGTAGTGGCGCAGCTTGTTGGTCGCGATGCCATACAACCAGGGGAGAAATCGGTCTGTCCTCTTGAGTTTGCCTAGAATCTTTACCATTTCCAACATCGTCTCCTGCACAATATCCTGAGCCAAGTCTTCTTGCAGCGTTAATCGGTACACGTACACATGTAACCGCGATACCGACAGCTCAGCCAGACGGTCCAAAGCGACTTTGTCGCCTTTCTGAGCACGCTGGGCCAATTCCATGAAGTCTTGCTGCTCGCTCATACAGGGTTATCGTCACCCTTTTTGGTCTACGGAGTATGACCACCACTTGAGAACATAGTGCCAAGGCGGGTTGTGCGCGCAACGCCATTTCCGGCTGATTTGCTAACGGCACATCGTTTTTTCATACGTGCTTACCACAGTAATCGAAGTGTCTGAGCGCAACACCGCTCATGCCTACCGTCGTCATCTAACCATCGTCAGGCCGACAAATCAAGCCAAAACAGCCACGGTCGGGGACAAAATCAAGCTCGGGCGCATCCCGGGCACACAGGCCGGTGGCAACAGTTATCTTGGGTGGAAGGATGCGACGCCATTGACAGATTCTTGCTCGCATGCTTACATAGTTCGTTTGTCAATTAACGCCGCGCCTGTAGCTCAATTGGATAGAGCATCGGTCTACGGAACCGAAGGTTGGGGGTTCGAGCCCCTCCAGGCGTATGTAAGGCTCTGTCTGAACACTCGATCTGGCTTCGAACGGCCCTTTTTTCGCCTGGCTGTATCCGGCTCCATCGACGATGCAACCAACATCGCCTGCTTCGCCGTCTTTGCCAGGCGAAAACAGCGGCTTCCTTTGTCCGAAACGCGGCTGCGCCAGCAGCCTAATACAGCCAAAGAAAAAATTGCTCGCTCTCGGGCCGACGACGGAGTTTTCAGAAAGAGCCTAGCGTAGCAGGAGCCGACAGTGCCGGGCGGTCGTCTTGGCATGGGAGATCCGATGATGACAAAACAATCCGTCGCACTTGGCATTGCCGCTCTGGTGGGAGTCGCCGGTTTCCTGGGAGTCGTTTTTCTTAGGGGCAGTTCCGGGGTGACGCTGAACGAGGTCCTGACTCGCATCGAGCAGGTCGAGGCCTATTCATATCAAATGACCCTGACCAACGCCGCAAGCGGGAATGATCCGCAGAAGGAAGGACAGACCGTCGAATTTCGCGCGTTGATTTCACCCGCCCTGGGGGTAAAGATAAGCAGCAGAATCGAGGATCCCAATTCAGACAGCGCGATCGTCAACGTAAAGTATCTACCCGCCGGCCAACGGCGCATGACGACCCTTCTGCCCGGGAACAAACAGTACATAGAGTTGATCTGTGAGGCGGATTATGTGGACCGTATGCGGCGAGAACATGATGACCCCACCACTATCGTCCGACAACTGCTGGCCTGCGAGTACACTCGTCTGCGTCCGTCATCGATCGATGGGGTCTCCGTTGAAGGCTTCCAGACGATAGATCCCGCCTATTTGCAGGGGGGCAGAGGCGACGCGGTAAAGGTTAGACTGTGGGTGGAAACGCAGACATGGCTGCCCATTCGAATTGAAAAAACCGTCAGTCTGCCCAACGACAGGCAGTTGCACAGCACCGTCTCCCACATCGAGTGGGATGTCGTCGCGGAGGCCGGGGCATTCGAGCCCGTCATCCCCCCGGACTACAAGTCGGTCGGCGGTGGGCCCATGGCGATGCCTCGAGCAGATGAACGAACGGCCCTGCAGGGGCTAAAGCTTCTCGCCAACCTGGGAGGGACCTTTCCCGAGCATCTGGACCTCATGTCCATGATGAAGGAGGTGGGGCGCTACGAAAAAAGTGACACGCCCGCCGCCAAAGAGCTGCGCGCGCAAAAGAGGAATATGACCCAAGAAGACCGGATGAAACGCATGATTGAAATCATGATGCCCATCCAAGGGCTGAGCGAATTCTACCGGCGCCTCCACGCAGAGGACAGGGATCCAGCCTACTTCGGTGGGAAGGTGGCGCCGGGTGACAAAGAGCAGGTGCTCCTGCGCTGGAAAGTCTCTGGCGGCGTGTACAAGGTGGTCTATGGAAACCTGCGCGTCGAGACGATACCGGCCGAGAGACTCGCGCCCTTAGAGGTGCAATGACCGATCGGCGTTATCGGTCCCGAACATCCCCGCGCGGGTCTTGTTTGGGGGAAAAAAAATGTGCCCCCATCCCCTCTATTTTCCCTTCGGGTCCCAAAATCACGTCGGCCAGAACGCCGGACAGGCCCTATTGCTTTTTGTCACAAGTTGCACCGGATTCAGATCCTTTCCGCATTGAATCTGATGTCCAAATGCGGTAGACTAGGGCCATCGGTTGAACTGGGGGCAATTGATGTCGAGCGGGGGCGATCCAATGACGTGGCACGGAGTATTCCGGACAAGGCAGGTTCTGTCTATGCTGCTGCTTGCCCTGTCGGTTGGCTTGAACAGTGCCCGCTGCCAGACCCAAGTGGAACTGTTGCTGGAGCAGAGCCCCGCCCGGGGTGGGACGATGAAACCCGGTTCCGGCATTCACACCTATGCGACCCATTCACAGATTTCTCTGACGGCCGTAGCGCAGGAGGGGTATCGCTTCGCCTATTGGTTGGGCGATGTGAGCGATCCTCAGTCCAGTACGACGCAGGTCCACCTGGACAGCTCCAAGGTCGTGGTTGCCGTGTATGACCCGATCGATGCAGAGGATGATTATGAAGAGGAGGCCCTGGTCCGCGGTGGCGGCGGCGGCTCGAGTCAACTCCTGCCCACGGCGGCCACCTTCTTCAGCAACAGCTTCTCAGCGCCGGGCGGGTCGCGGCCTCAACCCGAACCCTTTATCCATGTCGTCCCTACCAGTCCGGTTCCCGAACCGGCGACCTTCCTGCTGCTGGGCCTCGGGACACTCACACTTTCCCGTAGAAGACGCTTGGGCAAAGTATTTGACAGCGTGACTGAGCGGTTGCTATAGTTGGCACCTTTGCTATACTCGGCGACGTAGCTCAGTCGGTTAGAGCGTGGGATTCATAAGCCTAAGGTCGGTGGTTCGAGTCCACCCGTCGCTACTACGTGCTAGGCTGTGTCAGAAAACTCGATCTGGCTTCGAGCGGCTTGTTTTCCGCCTGGCTGCATCCGGCTGTATCGACGATAAAACCAACATCGCCTGCTTCGCCGTCTTTGCCAGGCGAAAAAACGCTCGCTCTCGGGCCGACGACGGAGTTTTCTGACAAAGCCTTATAGTGTCCCCATCGTCTAGTGGCCTAGGATATCAGGTTCTCATCCTGGAGACGGGGGTTCGACTCCCCCTGGGGATACTTTTTTATTCTTTGTCAGGATCCGTCCCCAAACCTTGGATCATTCCTCTTTTCATGCATGGACTATAGCGATCTTCCATTGATCAACAGCGATGATGACCGCTACATGCGCATGGCTATTGTTCAAGCGGACATCGCCGAGACCAACGGGGACGTGCCCATTGGTTGTGTGATCGTCCATGAAGACCAAATCATCAGCAAGGCCTACAATCAACGAGAGCAGCTTCAAGATCCGACGGCCCACGCGGAAGTCATCGCCCTGACCCAGGCCTCTTCGGCCCTGGAGAGCTGGCGTTTGCAGGGATGTACCCTGTACGTCACGCTGGAGCCCTGCGCCATGTGCGCCGGGGCCTTGGTCCTGGCTCGGATCGATCGATTGGTCTTCGGCTGCCATGATCCCAAGACGGGTGCGTGCGGCAGTTTGTACAACATCGTGCAGGATTCCCGCCTGAACCACAGCGTGCGGATCACATCGGATGTCCTCGCCGAGGCTTGCTCGGAGCAGCTACGCACCTTTTTCAAGAATAAACGGTAGATGAAGGACGTGCATGGAGTTGCGCGGGGCCTAGCTCCCAGCCTCGGCCGGGAAAACGGTAATCAGTGATCAGTGGTCACGTAATCAGTAGCCAGTCTCTGCCGCCTCACCGATTACTGATTACCGATCACCGATTCCTGCCTTGCGACTGCCCTGGTCCGCGGTCAAAAAAGACTTGTCGTTGCCCCTTTCGTTGGAGTATCATCAGCCCTTTTCGTGCAGTTCCGTAGGCAGTTGACATTAGGCACTGACTGAAAACTCGATCTGGCTTCGAGCGGCCCTTTTTCCGCCTGGCTGCATCCGGCTGCATCGACGATAGAAAAAACATCGCCTGCTTCGCCGTCTTTGCCAGGCGAAAAAATTGCTCGCTCTCTGGCCGACGACGGAGTTTTCAGACAGAGCCTTGGACAAGGGCTATTGGGAGGCGCAAAGAGTGGCTGACACCGGCAACATTCGCAACATCGTTCTTCTGGGTCATGGAGGAAGTGGCAAGACCTCACTGGCCGAGGCAATGCTCTTCAAAACAGGCACCACGAGCCGCTTGGGCAGTGTCGATGAGAAAACAAGCGTGTGTGACTACTACGAAGAAGAGAAGGAGCACCAGCATTCGATCGGCTCCGCCCTGGTCCATGTTGAGCACGCCGGCAAGCAGCTGAACATCCTGGACACGCCAGGCTACCCGGATTTCATCGGCCCCTCTATCGCGGCCCTGGCAGCAGCGGAAACGGCTGTCATCGTGGTCAGCGCGGCCGCCGGCATCGAGACCAACACGCGCAAGTTCTGTCAAATGGCAGAGACCGCCGGAAAATCTCGGATCATCGTCATTAACAAGATGGACGCGGACAATGTCGATTTTGGAGAGCTGGTGGGTTTGATTCAGGAGACCTTCGGTTCCCAGTGCCGATGTGCCAACCTGCCCTCGGCAGATGGGAACTCTGTCATCGATTGCATCAGCCAAGACAGCGGTGAATCTCCGGTCATGGATGTGGCGCAGGCGCACACGGACCTCGTTGAAAGCATCATAGAAGCGGACGATGATCTCATGGAGGCCTATCTCGGCGGTGAAGAGGTCACCGCCGAAAAGATCCAGTCGGTTTTCGGGAAGGCCCTGGTCTCGGGCACCGTCATTCCCATCTTTTTCACCAATTCCCGGAGTCTGATCGGTGTCCCGGAATTGCTGGATGCCCTGGCCAACAGCACCCCCTCGCCCGCGAATGTTGCACCGCTGACGGTCAAAGAGGGTGACACTGGCAGAGAATGGACGGCAGATCCCCAGGGTCCCTTGCTCGGGCAGGTCTTTCGCGTCGCCTTCGACCCCAAGACCAACATGAAATACTCGATGATTCGCATTTTCAGCGGCACCCTCACTTCGGAAACGAACCTGCACTATGACCACGAGAAAAAGGGCGTGCGCCCCGGTCACATCCTGAAGTCACAGGGCAACGAAAACCCCGAGATCCCGGCGGGCATCGCCGGCGACATCGTCACGCTGGCAAAGGTCGACGAGCTGAAAACCGGCTCGATCGTCCACGACGGGGTCTTTCAGGGCACGGTGGACATGCCTCCCCTACCGCGGCCCATGTTCTCGTTGGCCCTCGAACCCGCCGCCCGGGGCGACGAACAGAAGATAGGCGGTGCCTTGGAAAAGCTGTGTGAAGAGGACCTCTGTTTTAGAGTGGATAGGGATCAGCAGACCAAAGAGCTGGTCATCTACGGCTTGGGCGAACTCCACCTGCGGGTGATGCTTGAAAAACTGGAGAAGCGTTTCAAACTCAAGGTCAACACCAAAGAACCGAAGATACCCTACAAGGAGACCATCTCCGCCAAGAGCGAAGGTCACTACCGTCATAAGAAACAATCAGGGGGCGCCGGACAGTTCGGTGAAGTGTATCTGCGGGTCGAACCGGCGGACCGCGACAGCGATCCCTCCCTTGATTTCAGTTGGGACATCTTCGGTGCCTCTATTCCGGGGCAATACGAAATAGCCGTCCTGAAAGGTGTGAAGGACGTCATGGCGTCGGGCGTCGTCGCGGGCTTCCCCTTGCAGGATGTGAAGGTGTCCATCTACGACGGCAAGCATCACCCGGTCGATTCGAAAGAGGTTGCGTTCCGAGCGGCCGGCAAGGGCGCGTTTGTCGATGCCCTGCAAAAGGCCAGACCGGTCCTCTTGGAGCCCATCGTTCACATGGAAGTCACCGTGCCGACCGACAACATGGGCGACATCACCGGCGACCTGGCCTCGAAGCGAGGCCGCGTGCAGGGCCAGGATATGCTGGCGGGCGGCTTCATTGTCATCAAGGCCCAAGTGCCGCTCTCCGAAGTCACGCAGTACAACAGTCAACTCAAGAGTGTGACCGGAGGGCAAGGCAGCTACTCGATGGAGCTAAGCCACTACGAGCAGGTCCCCGGCAATGTACAGCAGCAGGTGATCTCCCAGTACACCAAGGAGAAGGCCGAGCAGCACTAAGCTCTTCTAAGCTCAGCCCCAGCGTAAGGGCAGGAACCGATGGCCGAGTCAGGCGACGGCCTGTAGTAGGCGGCACGCACGCAGGTCTTGGGCACGTGCGTTCTGCGCAAATCTCTCGGTGGGCCGAGGTATTTTCATCAAATCTTTAATTCCTCTGTTGCGCAGGGTCCTATAAACCAGTCTCTATAGGTGCAACCAAGGCAGCCACTCGGATGATTGGGTTCGCGGTTCAGCTGGAATCGTTGTTTTTGGGCCCAGCATCTCTTTCGCTCAAGGAAGAAGTCGACCCAAGACACCCTTTTCTAGCGGGATCTGGGAAGCTGCCCCGGTTTAACAACGGGTTTATTGGCTTATCTGGAGGACAAGACAATGACTGGGACACAGCGATTGACGTTCGCCCACCTGATTCTAGCGCTCGGCTGCCCGGCGCAGGTGGGTGCCGTCCTCGACACCGCCGCCGGCGGCCACAGGGCAGAGGCCATCGCACTGGCACGGCTCATCCGTCAATCCAATGAAAGACAGAGATCTCTCTTCCAGAGCCTGCATGTTGAAACGGTCTATGTGAAACCCGAAGCGTCTCTGGATGCGGAACATGCGGTACCGATGAGCCTCAACCTCCTGGAGGTCGCGGCCGGCAATGTGGCCTTCCGGCAAGACTTCCAGATCGACGCGCCGGGGCGCTATAGCCACCAGGTTCAGGCTTTCCGCTTGAAGCGCCAGTCGAACGAGCCTGCCAGCCGCTACCTGGACACACCCTGTTCCGCGCCCTACGGATCGAGCCTTAACCGCCGCGTCTACCGAACACTGAGTCGAAGTGGCCAGGCACAGGTCTATCCCGCCAACGATCATCCGATGGACAATCAGTTTACACCGAGGATACTCATGCACGCCCTCTTCGATCGGCGTTTGGAAGCGGCACTCGACGATCCCTGTGTTCACACCATTGCTAAGACCGACACGGGCCTGATCCAAGTCCTTCACCAGGAGGGTTCATGGATCTATCATTACCGAGTCGATCCAGACCAGGACTATATGGTGGTGCGTTTTCAGCAGATATCGGCGGAGGCCGAGTTCCCTCTGCCCGTCTATGAGCACGCTATCTCCTATCGACACACACGCTCGGGATTCCACTATCCGGCGCGGAGTTACGTCAAACGCTTCAACCAGTTGAAACTGTTGGCGGCCACGACCCTATTTCGACTCAATGAAGGGCCCATCAGCCCGACGTTATCCTTTCCACTCGGTATGCCCATCAAGAACTATACCTGCGGCTTGGATACGCCCATCAGATATCGCTCCCGAACCCCGGCGCGGAGCTATGAAGACATCACCGATACGGCCATCTGGGTTATTCGTGGCGTCCTGGTCGATGCCAACCAGCGGCCCCTCGCCAATATTCCCGTTAAGGTCCACCCGGGTCGATCTGCCGATGGAACCCTGCCGACTTCCTGCCTTGAGAATCACCTGATTCAGTGGGACGCGATTACGGACGAGTTTGGACGTTTTGCCATTGATCTGGAGAAGTGTTCCTGGCAAATCTACGCCACCGCGGATCGGGACGCCGACGCGGTCAGTTACACGGTTGTCTTCCTACCCGATGATGTCCCAGCTCACATCGCCGCTGACGTTCGAGCGGGAGAAGAACCTCTCTGTTTCAGACTGAGCCGGCCGACCGCAAGGCCCGATGCCGCGCAGCTCCCCATTCTACCCCAGACCGAGCGAGCGACCGAGTCCTCGTCGTCCCTCACCATCGGGCCAAGACATGATGCCCAATCGGTGCCCATCCAACTCTCTTATTTCTATTGATCGTTGCCGGACGAGTTGCTAGGCTCTGTCGGAAAACTCGGTCTGGCTTCGAGCGGCTCTTTTTCCGCCTGGCTGCATCCGGCTGTATCGACGATAAAACCAACATCGCCTGCTTCGCCGTCTTTGCCAGGCGAAAAAACCGCTCGCTCTCGGGCCGACGACGGAGTTTTCCGACAAAGCCTAGGGCTGTGTCAGAGGAACTATAGAAGGGAAATCTCGCTTCCAGCGGATCGGAACTCCATGGAACACCCGAGGATTCTAGTCTGGTTGCCCTCCCCCATGGGTGACATCATCATGTGCACACCGGCCTTGCATGCCCTCCGTCAATGTTTCCGCGACGCGACGCTTACCTTTTATGGCAATGACGTCGCCCGGGCCATGCTGGACTCTAGTGCCCTGGCAGACGAGTGGCTGACTCAGTGTTCGACCCTGCAGGCCGTCCGGCGCCTGCGCGGGCAAGGATTCTCCCTGGGCATCCTATTTAAAGGCTCTTGGGGATCGGCAGCCACCTTCTTGCTGGCGGGCATCCCTCAGCGTGTGGGATACGCACGCGATGGCCGCGGACTCTTCCTCACCAAGCGGCTGCACCCGCCCCGTCTGCCCAACCGTAGGTTCGCCCCCACCTCCATGGTGGACTACTATCTGAACATCGTGAAGTCCCTGGGTCGTGCCGTGGCGCCGGGCTTGCCTCGCTTGCTGGTAGCGGAGAGGGATCAGGCATCCTTTGAAAAACTCTATCCTCAGTTGAGCGATGTCGAGGGCCCGCTCGTCATCCTGGTGCCGGGCAGTGCCTTCGGCCCCAGCAAGTGTTGGCCCCCGGGTCATTTTGCGCGAACGGCGGAAACGCTTATCCGCGACTGCCGGGCCCACATCGTCCTCTCCGTTTCACCCCATGCGCAGGAAAGACGAATTGCCCAAACCATCGTCGCAGCGTGTCGCTACCCTGTCACCAACTTAGCAGATAGGCCTCTGTCCCTAGGACAACTCAAGGCGCTGTTCTCTCATGCGGACCTAGTCATTACCAATGATACCGGGCCTCGCCACATCGCCATCGCCCTGCAACGGCAGGTGATTACCCTCTTTGGTCCCAATGACCCGGCCTGGACACAGACTGGTTACGATCGGGAGATTCAGTTGGTGGGAACGGGCCCCTGTGTCCCCTGCCAACGGCCCACCTGCGCCCACCCCGAGGTGGCCTGTATGGAAACCATTAGCGTCGATAGAGTTTGTCAAGCTGCCCGCAACATGCTATGTTAATTTCTTTGTAGCCGGATATGAGCGTTAACCATCCAAAATCGACAGAGTCGTTTTTTATCGCAGAGGATTTCAAGCAGGCATTTGCCGACTTGACGCTCACCGACATTGACGCGGTTTTTGCGTACGAGGGTGGGCACGATCTCGTCAAGAAAAACATCGCCAGCTACCGCACGAGACTCCGATTTGAGGTAGGCAACCCGAACCGCGTTCTTTTCCTCAAACGCTACGATCAACCCCCCGTCAAGACTCAGCTCATTAACTGGCTCAATGGCCGCAGACGGCAGAGCTGCGGCATGATGGAGTGGAATCCCATCGAAGAACTGCAACGAAATGGCATTGGGGCGCCGCGGGTCGTCGCCCATGGCCAGAGTTGGGCGGGACTCTTCGAAAAGCGAAGCTTCCTGGTCACCGAAAAGATCCCTGATGCGCAGTCGCTCGGAGATCGGCTGCCCAATTGCTTCTATCTGGAGGACTCATCACACAGCCGACACCAGCGCCGTCGCTTCATTCGAAGGCTGGCAGAGTTTGTGAAACGTTTTCATGGACTGGGTTTCCGCCACCGGGACCTCTATCTCGCCCACATATTCCAAGACACGGCGGACCGGCTCTTTCTCATTGATCTGGCCCGAGCCTTTCACCCCTGGATCCTCAAGAAGCGGTTTTTGATCAAGGATTTGGCGCAGATCTACTATTCCATGTCGGCGGACCATTTTTCAAGGTCCGATCGACTCCGCTTTTACTTTCGCTATCTGGATCTTCGAACGTTAAGAAAAAGAGACAAGGCATTGATTCGCAAGATCGTTGCCAAGGCCAATCGAATGGCCCGACACAACGTCAAACATGGCGGAAAAGTGCCCTTTTTGCAGATCAATCAGTCGTTGTCTCCTAGTCAAGCCACATGAGAGTCGCACTGATCATAGAACGAACTGACATCACCCTGGGCGGCGCCGAAAGGTCCATTGCGGAGCTGTCCGAGGCCCTGGCCCTGAAAGGACTCGATGTCACCATCCTGGCAGCCAAGGGAGAGCCCGACAGCGCCAACACGCAGATCCTCTGCCCGGACTCGGGCGGCAAGCGCGCCACCTTCACGGAATTCGAAACCCTGTTGAAAGGGCACCTCGCTCAGCATGACTACGACATCGTCCACAGCGTCTTACCCTTCTCATTCGCCGATGTGTATCAACCTCGCGGCGGCACCTATAGAGAGACCGTCCTGCGGAGTGCCCTCAGCTATGAAAACAGGAGCATCGCCTGGCTCAAACGGTTGGGTGCTTTCGTCAATCACCGGCGGCAACAGTTCATGATGGCCGAGCGGTCTCTCAGCAAGAACGCCCAAGGCCCTAAGATCGTGGCGATCTCCCAATATGTCGTCAATCAGTTTCGCACCCACTACGACACCGACCCGGCCCGCATTGTCCTGATCGCAAATGGTGTCAAACCGGGCGAACCCGTAGATTCAAGACAGCGACAGCGGACCCGCAGAGACATGCTCGCCCAGTTCCGGTGTCGCCCGCCCGACGCCATGCTGCTGCTCTTTGCCGCGTACAACTTTCGCCTGAAAGGCCTCGGACCTCTCTTGCATGCCCTGGCGCTCATCAAGCAGACGCAGCCCTGTTGCCTGAGTATCGTCGGAAAGAGTCACTCCGCCGAAACTTACGAAGAAACCGCGCAGCGTCTCAATATAAGTAATCACGTTCACTTCACGGGCTCTGTTGACAGGCTTCACGGCCTCCTGGCAGCGGCCGATGTCGCCATCCTGCCTACGTTTTACGATCCCGCCAGCCGCTTCGTCCTCGAAGCGCTTTCCTTGGCCAAGCCCGTGATTACCACCCAGTACAACGGTGCGACCGACCTATTTGTCCATGAACGCCATGGCTTCGTTATCCATGATCCCGAGGATGTGGGGGCCTTGGTGCATGCCATTCGCTCCATGTCCGACCCCGAACGGCTTAGAAAAATGTCGGCCGCCATTGCCGCGGACGGGATCACCGAGAGGGTCTCGATCAATCGCGTGGCCGCCCAACTGATACGCCTGTACGAAACGATACTCCGTCAGAAAGGTCGCGAGGCATGCTCGTTGTCAGCAGCATCAGCATCGCGCTAGCCTACCTGCTGGGGTCGATTCCCTTCGGGCTGCTGATCGCCAAGGCCCAGGGTGTAGACCTCCGCCAGAGGGGTTCAGGCAACATCGGCGCGACCAACGTCACTCGAATCTTGGGAAAGAAGTTGGGTGTTGTCTGTTTCATCCTGGACACCTGCAAGGGTCTCTTGCCCTGCGTTTTGACCCTGTTACTGGTCCAGCCCCGCTTCATGGAGGCCGGACACAGCGAACTGATGTTTCACTGGCTGTGGCTCATCACCGGGTGCGCCGCCATCCTGGGGCATGTCTTTCCCATTTATATCGGGTTTCGGGGCGGCAAAGGCGTCGCCACCAGTTTCGGGGTCGCGCTAGGCATCTGGCCCTACTTTACCTGTAGTGCCCTGATCGCCATCGGCCTCTGGGCCTACGTGGCGCTGAAGTCGCGCTACGTGTCGCTGGCCTCCGTGATCGCCGCCATCGCGTTTCCACTGTTTCTGCTGGGCTCCATCGCACTTGTCCCCTCCTGGACGCTCGACGCCCTATGGCCCCTGCTGATCATCGGCATCGCGATTCCGGCCGTCGTGGTGATTCGCCATCGAAAAAACATGAAGCGCATCCTGACGGGTTCTGAGGACAAGATTGGCACACCCTAAGGTACCGGCACGAAATGACTTAGAGCACCTATCGAAATGACTCTGCATTCAAACGGCTTGTTTTGTGTCTGGACGGCGTCAGGCTGCATCGACTATCTTCAGATAGCCTGCTTCGCCTTCCTTGCCAGACACAAAAACGCTCGTTT
>JADFHU010000116.1 GCA_022567055.1 Planctomycetota bacterium | reverse complement strand
ATCATTCAGCGCAACCGAAGGATGGATGTCAGCCTTAAGGTTCGTGTTAATTAAGGACAGGAAATTTGATTTCCATCGATATCTATAGAGGTGAAAATACGCTCCGAGTGTAAACAGATCAAGAGAGATAAGGGATCGGCAATAAATAAGTTGGACAATTTGGGGTCCACGTGTGCCCCATATTTGGTAGAAACAGGGATGGGGGACAGTCTTTTAAAAGACTGTCCCTTCCAAGCTTTCTTAGCGACACCACAGGCGTAGCTGCGCTACTCCGGCGATTTCGCGATTGAGAAGCGGTCAAAGATGGCGTGCAATTGGGCATTCAAAAGTACAAGTTATTTCGTGGTTCTTTAATAATGCTGATATCGAAGACAGGATTGTACCACGGAAGCCGCCGTTTTCTTGCCGGTCCCTTAGCTACGGCGTAGCGGATTCGCGTAGACGAGCTAATCCATTCGGGCAGAACCTCATCCTGTTCGAAGCCAAAACGCGGCGTCGCGAATCCGCGAAGTCGGGCTAACCCAGGTGCTTCTCAAAAAACTTCCAAGTCCGCTCCCACATCTTCGCTGACAACACGTGCCCCGTTTTCGGCTCAATAAACGCACTGAACTTCTCCGCCGCCCCCTGGTCCGCGTAAACTTTCTTGATCCGCTCGACTCCCGCCCGCGCATGTTCAATCGGGCTGCCTCCATCCGTTTCTCCCAGATTCAAATGCAGCGCGCGAGGTGCAATCAACGCCGCCATCTCAGGCGTATCGCCATACTCCAGCCACCCGGGGACAAAGTTGGGAAAACAATGCAGCAGCTTCTCGTCGTGAATCGCCGAATAGGTCGGCAAACAGCAGTTCCCCACCAACGCCTTCAGCCTCGGCTCGTGTGGCCCCAACAGCCAGGTATGCGTCGATCCCATCGAATGCCCGTAGCACCCAAGGCGCTTCGCGTCCACTTCCGGCCGTTCGGCCAGGTAGTCAATCGCCCGCCGCATATCTAGAATGTTCTTCCAGGCCATGCACTTCCCATTGACCACGTAGCGGAGAAACTCGAACCGCTCATATTTCCCGCCCTTGAGTTTCTCCGCCGGATCCTGACGTTCCTCAAAACAAAGCGCATCCGGGCACAACACGATGTAGCCTTCCTTCGCCAATGCCGCGCCCGTGTGGTGCATCTCGTTTCCCGCCAACCCGGCCGGCTCGCTCTTGCCCAGATGCCATTGCCCGGCGTGTTGATGCCAGATGGCAATCGCCGCCGCAGGCGAAGTTGCGTTGACCCCGTCCGGGACGAGGAGCATTGCCGACACACGATCTCCCGGCTCCACTTCGTAGCTCAATGACTCGATCCGATAACCCTCCTTCTGAATCGTCTCACGAATCCTCGGCCTAAGCGAACCCGGCTCTGGCCACGGGCCTCCCAGGCAGGCGACGAGTTGTTCTCTAAGTTTTTCAGGACTCATGGCGGTGGTAGCGGATCTGGCAGTTCCAGAGGTGACGACAAGACTTGCACCCGCAATCGCGGAAGTGCCGACCGCCGTCGTCTTCAAGAAACTGCGCCGGGATAAACCAAAGTTAGACATCAAGTTATACATTAACGACGTCCCGATCCACCGTCTACCGTTAACTTATACCTTGATGTCCGATCCCCGTTTCTTTGCATCCGACACTTCCGTAACATTCCTCCGCTCTGAATTCCTCTATCAACTCCCCCCTCGACCATCAGCCCTCATCATTCAACATTAGCTTCCCCCACCGGCTAGACCGGCCACTTTCAGCCGCGCATCCAATGCGGCTCTCATCTTCTTCATGGCCGCCGGGTGCTCCAGCTCATATGCCAGGTTTTGAAAGTCGTGCGGTGTAGAAACTCATCCGTGCCTAAGTGACTGGCTCTTCAGCAGTAATTCTCAGAATGTCAGCTGCAGTTTGAAGTTTTAACGGTGTTCTGGCAGTGGCGTATGCTTTAAGGAGGATGGACTTGGGCTGGAGACTCTGTCATATGAAGAGACTTTCTCTGTGATGACCCCATCCTTCGTTGATGCGCAAGCGGTCACTCAAAGATGAGCCTGGTAAGGATTTTCAATATTGCTTGCGCCTGAGTATTCCCATAGAATTCACTCTTATGGATATTCAGAAAGTTTACATAAGCTCATGAAAGATTTAAAGTCAGTCTGGAAGCAAACAACGTTTCTCCAAGCTCTGGTACTCATGCCGGCTCTGGTTCAGGCCCAGGAAAAACCGACGCGGCCCAACATTCTCGTCGCGATCGTCGAGGATTCCTCGTGGCTTCACTTCTCGGCCTATGGCAACCGGGTTGTCAATACGCCTGCGTTTGATCGGGTCGCGCGGGAGGGCGCGCTGTTCACACACGCCTTCTGCTCGGAGCCGACCTGCAGCCCGTCCCGGGCGGCCATCTTGACGGGGCAACAGTTCTGGCGGCTCGAGAATGCATCCGTCTTCGGCGGCTCCTTGAAGAGCACGTTTCCCGTGTTCCCTGTTCTCCTGGAGGAAGCCGGTTATCATACCGGCTCCAATGGCAAGACCTGGGGTCCTGGATCTTGGATTGATGGGGGCTGGAAAGAGAATCCGGGCGGGAAGCGTTATCCGAGTTTCCAGGCGTTCCTCCAAAGTGTTCCCGATCGGAAGCCCTTCTGCTACTGGCAAGGATCGGCGGACGCCCACCGTCCCTACCGAAGGGAACTCACCCGGATGGCAGGCAAGAATCCGGCGGATGTGCAACTGCCTCCTTTTTTGCCCGACCGGTTGGAAGTGCGGATGGACATCCTGGATTACTACTGCGAGATCGAGCGGTTTGACAGGCTGGTCGGTCAGCTGCTGCACACTCTTGATGAAGCGCAAAAGAGTGACAACACCATCGTTGTGGTGACCAGCGACCACGGGATGCCTTTTGCCCGGGGGAAGGCCAATCTTTATGACCTCGGCGTTCGGGTGCCACTGGCGATTCGCTGGCCCGCTCGGATCAAGGGAGGAAGAACCATCCATGATTTTGTCAGCCTCACTGATCTGGCTCTAACGTTTCTGGAAGCGGTGGGCGAAAGCGTCGATCCTTCCATGACCGGGAAGAGCCTTCTCGATCTCCTCCTTTCCCCGTCAGACGGTCGCATCGACCGGTCGCGTACGAGGATCTTCTTCGGGAAGGAAATTGGGGTTGGAGCCTTTTACGGAAGCGGTCGCCTCCAGGGGTATCCCAACCGGGCCATCCGCACGGAACAGTTTCTCTACATCCGAAATTACGAGGTAGATCGGATGCCCGGCTATAATGCCGTCCAGGGCGGACTCGCCACCGAATTCATGAAGACTCAAAAAGACCAGGATCCGGCGATGGCGCGGAATTACGAACTGTCCTACGGCAAGCGTCCCGAGGAGGAACTTTACGACTGCGCCAAGGATCCTTTTCAGATGGTCAGTCTTGCGAGCGCGCCTGATCATGCTGCAACGAAGAAGCGGCTCCGAATCGAACTCGAGCGGTATCTGGTAAGCACCAAAGATCCGCGGGCCCTCGGTCAGAGTGAGATATTCTTGAAATACCCGATCTGGTACCGTCGAGGCAAAAAACCGGGGGAGTCGATATTCCTCATACGGGATCGGGATGGCAAACTCTCACTTGAAACCAGGCTCGAGAAAGGCCTGTGAAAGCGAGCCACGATTCGAGAAGATTCCGGGGCGCTCATAGAGCCGGTGGGCGCCGAGAATCGTCACGCTCGCGAAATCGAATTTGACACTGCGGACTAATGGCGCATCGCACCCGTTCCAAGACGATTTCCAGCAAACCAGCTTTGCTATGCATGCTCCTCCTCATGCAGGCATGCATGTCGCTCTTGCTGGGCCAGGAAACCAGTTCTTCGCTCGAATCGAAGTCCCCGGAGAGCCCAGTGCAATTCACGCCGGAGGCTCAAGGGCGTCGTCAAATCTCGGTGCGGACCTTGAAGGACGGGTATCAGTGGCGTTTGCGTATCCCTGAGCGGGTTTTTTGTGACGAAGGGGTGTTGGTGGGGCATGATATCCATCGCGTGCATACGCCGGTCCGTTGGGCCAAGGGGGACGAGGGATCATGGCATTACCGCCGCGCGAATCTTGCGGACACATCGCGCAAATCACTCTCTTTGAAGATTGAGTATTCACTGCGAATTGAGCCGCGCAGTTTTGGAGCTGATCTGGTTGTCTCTGTTAAAAACACGGGGGACACGACACTGCACAACGTAACCGGGCATGTATGCCTGGGACATATGAGCGAACCGTTTCGCGATCCCGGCTACCGACGGACATTCATCCTTCGTCATAAGCAGTATCTTAACTTGACCAAAACGCAACGAGGATCGAATCCGATCAGGGCGCATTATCGTATTCGAGATCAAGCGCCGATCAAATTATTTGACAATCCTGCCAACCGATTTTGGGGCCCTCTCTCTCCCGAAATTGCCGACAATGGCTTAATATTGACCCAATCTCGGGAGAAAACCCAGCTTGTGGCTCTTTGGTTTGATCCTGCGGCTGAGCTATTTCAAAACTCGGACGAACCCAATATGTGCATTCATAGCGATCCGGCCTTCGGGAACCTAGAACCTGGATCATCGTCCCAGGTAAAAGGCCGGTTGATCTTCTTCCAAGGAACCTTGAACCAATTCGAAGAATCCTTTCTCAGGCAGGACTGATTGCGGTTGACAAGCACACGTGGTCCCATTGGTGGTTGACAAGCACAGAAGGCACCGAGTAAGATCCGCTGATGGATTGCGACTCAGAATGCCCATTTAAAGAGAAAATAAAGCTTGCCGGCGATTTACGAACTTGACCGTACGTCAATGAAGAATTTGACTGGTTGACAAATGAAGAATCTCAAGCGGTCACCGACAAAGTCCGAAACGTCTTTTAACTCCCCAACGATGAAGCCATCGGCAATGTTGTCGCGGCGCCAGTTTCTGACCACGCTGGCCGGATCGGCAGCCGCCGCCGCCACGTGGAGCCCTCTCCCAACCACGTGTGCAGCCGCGCAGAATAATAATCCGCCCCGGAAGGTGGCGTTAATCGCCACTTGGGTAAAAAAGTATGCCCATGCTCAGCATTTCATCGATCGGTTTCTCGAAGGATATGGCTGGCACGGGAAACATCACTACCCCGCACTGAAGCTGGTTTCCCTGTACGTGGATCAATTCCCCGAGGGAGACTTGAGCCGCGATAGGGAACGGCGACACGGAGTGAGAATATATCCCTCCATCGCCGAAGCCCTCACCCTGGGCACTTCCAAACTGGCGGTGGATGGAGTGATCATCATTGGGGAGCATGGGGATTATCCCCGCAACGAAAAGGGCCAAAAACTGTATCCGCGCTATAGGTTTTTCAAAGAGGTGGTTCGGGTCTTCGAGGACAGCGGCCGCTCCGTGCCGGTGTTCAATGACAAGCACCTGTCCACGGATTGGGGGGAATGCGTGGAAATGGTCGAGGACTCGAAACGCCTTGGATTCGCATTTTTAGCCGGCTCTTCGCTGCCCGTCACTTGGCGAATTCCAGCGACGGAATTATCGCTGGGAACGCCTTTGGAGGAAAGCGTCTGCGCCTGTTACGGCGGAGTGGATTCCTATGACTTCCACGGCCTGGAGACTGCCCAGTGCATGTCCGAACGACGCGCCGGCGGGGAGACGGGCGTTCGATCCGTTCATGCCGTTAAGGGGGCGAATGTCTGGGAAAAGCTGGCGGATCAGCCGGAAACCAAGCGGCTGTTGTTTGCCGCCCTGGCCCGCAGCCATACCTGCGCCGGCGCGCCGGGCTATACCTATTCCCAGCCGTCCCTCGATTGGATCCGCCGCGCCAGCCCCGAAGCCGTTGCTTATTTCATCGAACACCGGGATGGATTCCGGACCACTCTGTTCCTGCTGAACGGATTAATTCGCGACTTCAATTACGCGGGCAAGGTGAAGCACTCCAGTCAAATCGTCTCCTGCCAGATGCAATTGCCAATGCCTCCCCGGTATACGACCTTGGCGGATTTTTTCAATCCTCTCGTCAACAATATCGAAAAGACGATTTTGGAAAGAAAAGCAACTTATCCCGTGGCAAGGACGCTGCTTACTTCAGGGATGACCCTGTCCGGCGTGGAGTCCTTGCATCGCGGCCAAGTCAAACTCCTCACTCCGGAGCTGAAAGTGGAGTATGAAGCTCCCGCACAATCAACCTTTTGGAGGGCGTGATGCAGAATCAACCTCAACCGGCCGGCCGAAGCTTTGGGTTTCTCGATGCCGGCACTTCGTTATTCCTTCACTCCTTCGGAAAAAGCTTAGCCCGTGAAAGCGCTTAGGAAAATCGCCTTTCTGTTGGAGGAGTTCGAGTTGGGTTCTCCAGCCCAGCAATTGCTGGATCGTTTTCTCCTGGGTTACCCCCAAGACGGCGCTTGGCACACCTTAACGGACTGTCAAGTCTCGGTGCATCTTTCCACCGGCCAGGGAACCGATGAACTCAGGCGACGGGCCAACGACTTCGGATTGGTGCGGGAGCGCAGCGTTGCGACTGCCTGCAGCGATGCCGACGCCATTGTGGTAATCTCCCAGGGCGACGGTGCGGTCGCGAATGAAGGGTTAATCATATCGGCTCTGGAGCAGGCCTCTGCTCCGGCCGGCTGTTTTGTTCATGGCGCGCTGGCCAATAGTTTGGCTGAAGCCAAAAAACTGCGCCGGCTGGCCGATTCCCGCAACATTCCCCTTCTGGCCGGGACCCCACTGCCCGTGACCTGGCGTCTGCCGCAAAAAGATCTCCCGCCCAACACGCCTTTGAAAGAAGCGCTCATCATCGTTCAGGGCCAATCACCGGCCGCCGAGCTGCACGCCTTGGAAGGCCTCCTGCCGGTGATTGAACGGCGCAGCCACGGGGAGAGTGGCATTCGCCGCCTGCGCTACCTCGAGGGCAACGAGGTTTGGGAGGCCGGCAAGCGGGGCCTGTGGTCCGGGCCGCTCTTGGCCGCCGCGATTTCCCGGTCCAATACTCCGCAAGGTGATCCGGTCAGGGACGGACGCACGCAGGATCTGGTGGGTCTGGGTCTGGTCCCCAAGCTGGCACGTAATCCTCGTGGCTGGTTGATCGAGCACGGGGACAAGTTGAGATCAACGATTCTGGTACTCGACGGAGTCATTGCCGATTATTGTTTTGCCGTCGAGACCGCCGACGGCGAGGTGATCTCGGCGCAGATTTATCGCCCCCCTGCCCCACCCGACCATCAGTACAGCCGGCTGGCGGCAACGCTGGAGGAATTCTTTCGAACGGGCTTACGGCCCTGGCCCTGGGAGCGCAGTATTCTGATAGCGGGATTCCTCGAGGCTGCTCACACATCCGCGGACCCGTCGGAAAAAGTGATTGAAACGCCCGAGTTGGTAATTGCCTATGGAAGCCAAGGAACCGTCTAGAAAACAGCGGCTTCCGTGGCACAATCCTGGCTGCGACAGCAGCATTCTTAAAGAACCACGCAATAACTTCCACATTTAACCGCACGGCACTGAAAAGCTCGACTGAATGAACCACGAAAACTCAGCCAACAAAGAGTACGATCCGGTTTATCTCAACTCGCTGCGGGAGACATTCATAATCCTGCTCGCCTGGGTCGGATTTTGTCTCTGGGTCATTGGCTATTGCGCTTGGCGCGGGTATGACCTGGAGGTGGAACAAATGCAATTGATTCTGGGTATGCCCGCTTGGGTTTTCTGGGGCATCGCCGTGCCTTGGGTAGTGGCCAATGTTTTTTCCATCTGGTTTTGCTTGCAGTATATGGCCGACGATCCGCTGGAAGATAGCGAGGGCGGCACAGAAGAGGGCATCGACCGGGAGGATAATCGGTGAATGGAGTGGGAACGTCCAACTCGGCTCTGATTTGCTTTGCTCTTTATTTGCTTGTTGTCTTCCTGCTCGCCGTGATGTCCAGCCGGGTCATGAAAAAGAAGGAGTTTGTGGGAGAGTATTTTCTGGGCAGCCGGAATTTGGGTATGTGGGCTTTTGCCTTGACCTTTGCCGCAACCAACGCCTCCGGCGGCAGCTTCATGGGGTTTCCTTCGTTGATTTACACCCACGGGTGGGTCCTGGCCTTGTGGATCGCCAGTTACATGGTGGTGCCACTGGTCACGATGGGGCTGCTGGCAAAACGACTGAATCAGGTTGCCCGCAAAGCGGGCGCGGTCACCGTGCCGGAGGTGATGCGAGAACGGTTTGCCAGTGTAAAGGTGGGGATCACCGCAACGTTGCTGCTCATTTTTTTCATGTTCTTCTACCTGCTGGCCCAGTTCAAGGCCGGCAGCAACATCCTCACGACTCTGCTGGCCGACGTGCAACCTTTTCAGCAAGCCGTCGCTGTCATGGCCGACATCACTGACGGCCTCCCCTGGGTTGGACAGGCCGCTCCGGATTATCTCTTGTGCCTGGTGGTATTCGCCGTCTCCGTTATTGCTTACACGACCTACGGCGGCTTTCGGGCCGTGGTCTGGACGGATGTCATGCAAGGCATCGTTATGGTATTTGGCGTGATGATTATGCTGGTGTTGGTCATCGTGCAGGTTGGCGGATTGGGCCGGGCGACGGAGGAATTGGCGAAGATGACCACGCCCGAGCATGGCGAGGCGGTGTTGCATCTGGAACAACCACGGGATGATCCTCTAATAATCAAAATGGGCGCCTGGCTGCCCCTTGCGGGTGAAGCCGGCGGCAGACCTGGTATTGTTCGCACCGGGAGGCTGGCCGTGATCGAACCAGGATCCACCCGCAGCGAGGCCATTCCTATTTTAAAGATCACCACCCCCGAAGAAATCGATCGGATTCGGCCTGATGAATTGCCGGCGGCAGTGACTGTGGAGGTTACCAAGCTGGTACCGTACCGGCATGGCGCGAATCAACGGGGGGTTTACGTCAGCGCTCCGGGACCCGATGCCCGCAATGACTTGGGCTTTCTGTCCCTGGGGATGGCCTTCAGTTTTTTTGTTTTTTGGGCCTTCGGCGGCGCGGGCCAGCCCAGCAACATGGTGCGCCAGATGGCCTTTAAGAACTCCGCCGTCCTAAAACGCTCGGTCGTCATGGTGTGCATTTATTACTCCGCCATTTATTTCTCGCTGGTCATTATCTTTTGCTGCGCCCGAGTCGTACTGCCGGGCAGGGAGATAGACTCCGATCGGGTCATGCCCGAAATGGCAGCCCATCTGACCGCCGCCGCCGGTTGGCCCTGGCTGGCCGGCATCCTGGTCGCGGCACCCTTCGCGGCCGTGATGTCCAGTGTGGATAGTTTCTTGCTGATGGTTTCCTCCGCGCTGGTGCGGGATATTTACCAGCGAAACATCAATCCCCAGGCGTCGGAAAAACGTATCAAACGCCTGACCTATGGCATTACTTCGCTCGTCGGCGCCGCGGCCGTATTCGCGGTACTCAATCCCCCGAAGTATCTGCAGGACCTGATCGTGTTTGCCTCAAGCGGGTTGGCGGGCTGTTTCCTGGTGCCGGTTGCCTTCGCATTGTTCTGGCCGCGCATGAACGGGGCCGGCGCAGTTGCCGGCATGCTGGGTGGCGGAGGAACCCATCTGTTGCTGTACATCGTGGGTTATTTGAAAGCAGGCCATTTTTCCGTCCACCCCTTCCTTGGTTTGAATCCTTTCATTTGGGAAGTCGCCGGCTCAGCCATCTGCCTGTTGACTTTATCCCTATTGACGGCGCCGCCGGCAGAATCTTTGGTCAGGAAATTCTTTGGCCGGAACAACTAGTCTACAGGGCTCAAGGAGCCTGTCGGAGAATTCGATCTGGCTTCGAGCGGCCCTTTTTCCGCCTGGCTGCATCCGGCTGCATCGACGATAAAACAAACATCGCCTGCTTCGCCATCTTTGCCAGGCGAAAAAATTGCTCGCTCTCGGGCCGACGTCGGAATTCTCCGACAGGCTCCTAGGGATGAAATGGCGGGATTTCCGCCACCCGTGTTCCGGCGATCATTTCCCCCAGGTAATTTGCCACCCGCTCCACAATGCGTTCGATGAATATCCGGCCGGTTTCGGCCGTCGCCAGGGCCGGCGTGGGGTCGGGCTGTTCGGTCCAGACTTCCCGCCGCACGTTTTCCGGAAAAGCGGCCAGACCGAAGGCCGTTTCAAATTCCTGGGCGTGTCCGGGCAGGTCATCCGGTAAACGGTGACCGCCCTTTAACAGCTCTTTCGCGTCCTCCTTGCCGAGCACATCCCAATAGGGAAGAAAATGAAGATTCACCTGATGCAGACGCAGGAACTGAGCCCAAATGCCGTTGCAAGGAGCAACGTTTCCGCCGTGACCATTGAGGACGAGCACATTTCTGAAACCGGCCCGGACCACCGAATCGATCAGATCAGATACCACGGCCAGAAACGTGCCGGGACGCAACGTCAGGGTGCCGGGATGCCGCATGTGGTGCTCACTGATCCCCGCCATTAGACCTTCGGCCACGAGCACCTGCGGTTGCAAGCGCTCCGCCACCGATACCGCGATGTGACAGACACTGCGCCAATCGTGCTCCATCGCCAAGTGCTCCAGATGCTGTTCAATCGCGGCTATGGGGATGATGCAGGCTTTCAATTCCTTTGATTGCATGCGCTCACGAAATTCGCGGCGAGTCAGCTTCTTGAGTAACACTTCCTGGGCTGGCATAATAACCTGGGTCGAAACCGCGTGACGCTTGAAGATTAACCAATTATTTTCCGCATTGCGTGAATGCCGCGAATGGCTCGTTCGACATGCGCCAGCGTGTTGTAGATGTGCGGGCAAAGTCGCAAACCGCCCGTCGTCGCGGCGGCGATGCCAAATTCGTCATACATCCGGTTGAACACTTCCGCTCGTACCCTTTCGGGTACGTCGATAATGCACACCCCCGCGCTAAGTTCCGGAGGCATGGGTGTGACAGACGAGAATCCCGCCTTGTTCAGCTCCGCTTTTAGCACTCCCGCCAGTTCGAATACGCGCCCTTCGTTCCGCTTGGCGCCGAT
>JADFHU010000115.1 GCA_022567055.1 Planctomycetota bacterium | reverse complement strand
CACCGATGCGAGCATAGACGATGTCTCGCTCAACCGTTACGCCTTCAGGCACCCGCGATCGGCTGATCCGACCCGACGACCGAGCCTGTTGCGGACGTTCGGGCTGCGCCGTCTGCTGGCGTTTCTTGTTCGCAAGACGCAACCCGCGATAGGCGATGTCTTCCTCGAGCGTGAGAAAGCCATCCTTGTTGGTGTCGATCGCATCGAAGCGTTCTCGGTATCGCTGGGGAAACTCATCCCGTGACAGCTTCCCGTCCCTGTTGGCATCGTTCTCCTCGAAGAGCTGGGCCGCCTTCTCTCGGTGTTTAGGGGCTACAGGCTCTTGAGCCGATACTGCAATTGCAGAGACGACTAGCTGCACGATCAGAACGGCGGTCCCTATTGAACGCATGATGCTCTCCTTTTTTACTCCGTACTGAAATTCGACTCGAGCCAGTGTTCCAGCATGATGGCTTGGTCTGTTTCATCGACAATGCAGTCGTGATTGATGTCCCCAGGTATCCACTCGAATCCCTCCTGATTCGATGCGTGCTCGCAGGCATCTGCATAGAGTACAATTTGCTTGGTGTCGGTAACCGTCAACTGGCCATCGCTGGCTTCAATCTGCAAGGTATAGGTACCTGGGTCTGTGAGCGTCACCGTGGGATTGGCCACAGTGGCACCGTTGATCTGAGCGGGATTGAGTCCATTGGGCTCCGCAATCACCGTCCACAAAACTATAGCAGGTCCACCATCTTCGTCGGAAACGATTCCGTCAAGTTGGACAACCCGCGGACCGTCAGCTAACCAGGTCTCAATATCATCGCCGGCGGAGACGGCAGGTGCTAGGTTAACGGTATCGAATTTGAAAAGCGGACCTAAGTAAATCGGCTCTGTGGCGCTGACGCTGCTGTCGTAGGGGTCGACGGCCCAATAGTAGACCGTTTGAGGGGCAACTGTCACGGAAACGGATTCAACCGTCTTGTTCGCGACCACCTTGGAATCGAACAATAGATCGAGGTCGGTGCCAAAATAGACATCACAGGTGACAACGGCTCCCGGGACGTTTGGCCCCGGCAAAGTCCATTGTAGCTGGCTAATACCGACATTCCCAGTCGAGCCATCGGCCGGATTCGGATTGAGCGCGTGCGTCGCTGTTAGCGTGGTGCTTCCGGCGTTCGTGACATCATAATCTAAGTGCAGCATGCCGTCGCCACCATAGGCAGAAACTAAACCATTGCTGATGAACGCCTCGACAACGGCCTTCGCATCACCATTTATGATCAACGTACCCGCTCGCACGTTCAGTAGCCCCGAACCTCCTTCCGTTGCTATCTCAATGGCGCCGGTGTTAATGGTCCCATAGTATAGATTCAATACGCCGTTTGTATCAGTATCTTGAGGCGCTATTCGGACGTCATCGCAGTTAATCGTGCCGCCACGCATATTCAAGGTGGCTATGGCCCCGCTTTTCCGTGCCACGATAAGACTGCCAGCAGCATTAATCGTGCCGCCCGTCATATCGAAAGTCGACTCGCCTGCTTTAGGGCCGATGTTCAAGTCGTCTCCGATATCTACCGTACCGCCACTGACATTTACCAGGGGGGAACCTTGTTTGCCGACGTTCCAGTCTACAAGGATGGTAAAGTTGCCGCCAGTGACATCCAGAGAGTTGTTGCTGCCCTCCACCACCGCACAAATTGCCGCATTGGCTCCAACATGGGTTTCATCAATGATCGGTCCCAGTCCCGGTTGAGTTTCAATTACTACCGTATCATCGGCACCGGGCACCTGGGCGGGATTCCAGTTTTCAGCGATGCCCCAGGCATTGCCCTCCTGACCGCCGATCCACTTGAGGGTGACAGCACTGGCAACAGTGGCATTTCCGATCAGACAGAGCACCCAGACAAGATGAATCACACAAGCCATTTTTCGAGACATCACTATAGTCCTCCATTAAGAAGTTGCACAACCGTCTTGGATACGTTCTTTTCGGCCAGAGTCTGTGCCTACGCAGCTTCCTTCAATATTCCCGGAACTCAGTCCATGTGAATGTCCTGGATTTGCCCAAACAGATGATTTCATTTGTTTCGTCGATCGGACCGTTTTGTTCCACAGACTCAAGCAATTATAGCATAGGGGGAGGGCGTTTCAAGGTAGGAAAAGACGCGATGACCCGTTTATAAAGAGGTCTCGGGAAAGGTTTCCTTGTGCTGGCACAGGTGAAAACACTCAGGCGACATTTCCTGCGGCAAAGTGCCTGAGACGGCCTAGTGTCTCGGTCTATCGTGGCAACCCGATCGGCAGGGTCTTCCGTTGCCTGATGCTTCTTGTTCATGAACCTTCATCGCCTGTCATAGAGAGACAAGACACACGAACGAGGTGATCTCTTGACTTCGCCTCACGACTGAATATACTTTGGCCTCGGCAAAGCGGCGGCTTTACAAGCCGAAAGACTATATCTGGCAAAAACTAGGACGTATGGAAAACAGAAAGAAGGAAAAACCATGAAGATCCAAGTCGACCCCCAAATGCAAGCCAAATTGAAACGTACTCCTACAGCCCAGCACAGCTTGCTGCGAATGATGTGCGTTGCGGCGTTCCTGCTCACAGCGATCGGTATCTCGCAGGCCGAAGTCACACCGAACTTCATCTTCATCAACATCGACGATCTGGGCTATGCGGATATCGGCCCCTTCGGGTCGAAGCTCAACCGTACGCCGCATCTGGATCGGATGGCGCAGGAGGGCCGCAAGCTGACCTGCTTCTACGCGGCACCCGTCTGCTCGCCGTCACGTGCCGCGTTGATGACCGGTTGCTATCCAAAGCGCTCGTTGAGTATTCCGGGCGTCCTCTTTCCAGGGAACGATGTGGGGCTCGCTCCGGAAGAAGTCACCGTGGCCGAATTGCTCAAGCAGCAGGGCTACGCGACCGCATGCATCGGCAAGTGGCACCTCGGGGATCAGCCTGAATTCCTTCCTCGACGACAGGGCTTCGACTATTACTTCGGCCTACCCTACTCGAATGACATGGGCCCGGCCAAAGATGGCGTGAAGAGCAATCTGGGTGCACCGATTCCGCAGAGAAAGAGAAAAGGCAAGGGCCAGCCGCCTTTGCCCATGCTGCGCAACGAAACGGTGCTGCAGCGGGTCCTGGCCCACGACCAGACGACGCTGGTCGCGCGCTATACCGAAGAGGCGCTAACATTCATACGGAAAAACAAGGACCAACGCTTCTTCCTCTATCTGCCCCATTCGGCCGTGCATTTCCCCATCTATCCTGGCGAAGCGTTTCAGGGTAAATCGAACAACGGGATTTATGGCGATTGGGTCGAGGAAGTGGATTGGAGCGTCGGTCAAGTGCTCGACGCGGTGCGCGAGTTGGGACTGAGCGAGAATACGCTGGTCATCTTCGCCTCGGACAACGGCGGCACCAGGAGGGGTGTCAATGCGCCGCTGCGCGGTTACAAGGGCAGTACCTTCGAGGGCGGCATGCGGGGACCCACCATCGCCTGGTGGCCCGGCAAGATCCCGGCCGGCACTGCAACCCCGGCGGTCACCGGCATGATGGACATCCTGCCGACCTTTGTGAAGCTGGCCGGCGGCAGCCCACCGGCCGATCGCAAGCTGGACGGTGGGGACATCTGGCCAATCCTCGCCGGCGAGCCGGGCGCCAAGTCGCCACACGATGTGTTCTACTATTACCGAGGCTTGAAGTTGCAGGCGGTTCGTAGCGGACCCTGGAAGCTACATCTGGCCCAGCAGACCCTCTACAACCTGGAGACGGACATCGGCGAGAGCACTAACGTTACGGCTGCCAATCCTCAGGTGGTCCGGCGCCTACGGGCGCTCGCCGACCAAATGAAGGACGACCTGGGTCTGGACGGCATTGGTCCCGGTTGCCGACCCTTGGGCAAGGTGTCCAACGCCCAGCCCCTCATCAGTCACGACGGGACATTCCGTTCGGACCTTTGACACCGGGAACATCGAAGATGAATGGACACATACAGTGGGCTTAAAAACCAAGTGGGTTTCAGGAGTCAGTAATAAGGAAACCAGGATTAGGAGAATTGACGCATGAGGATATTCAGGAATCTCGGGTTTGTCTCTGCGGAGGCTTGGTTGAGCGGGGTGAAGGGCCAATCGACAGCCGACCGAGATCTCCTGGGACGCATCGGATCGATTCTGTTTTGCCTGTGCGTCACCGTTGTGAGTGTTTCGCCGCACGCGCATGCCCAGGCGAGGATCACGCATACGAAATACATGTTCCATCATCTCGAAGCGGGCGAGATCGACGAACTGATTGATTATTTGAGTGGCCGGGGTCAGGAGGATCCATCCAACCTCGAGCCCCTCTTCGGTCTAGCGGCGGCGTATGCCGAGAAAGGCGACGTTAAGACCGCAATGACGTATGTACAGAGGGCCATCGACGCCGGTATGCCCGTCGAGCGGTTTCTGGTGGGACCGCGTACTGTCTTGGCACCACTGACCGGCAGCGCCGAGTTCAAACGGTTTCTCAAGGAACATCCGGCAGGCGAACTTCTGCACGGTCCCATGCTGGGGGCGGTGACGCATCGCAGCGCCCGGTTCTGGATTCGCACGCTTAACGAAGTCCCTTTCAAGGTTCGGCTCAGCGCCTCGAAGAAGATGACTCCGCCTATCCCGTTCGCAAGCGGCAAGACTTCAGCCGATGAAGATTATACCGGCGTGCTGGAAGTGACGGGGTTAGACCCCGACACGAGATACTTCTACGAGTTGTATGTAGGGGGTCGCGTCGTGCCGCTGGACGGACAGCCTTCGTTCCGCACATACCCGAGACCGGGCGAAAAATCGAAATTTCGGGTCGCATTCGGGGGCGGATCGAACAACAAACCCGAGTTCGAGTCTATGTGGGACACGATCCTGATTCGGAAACCGCTCGCGTTCCTGGGACTCGGCGACAACAACTATTACAACATGCCAGAACCGCTCTCAGTCCCTCGATACTGCTACTACATGCGGCATTCAAGGCCCGAATGGCGCCGGATGATAGCGTCGACGGCCGTCTACGCCATCTGGGACGACCACGATTTTGCCGGCAATGACAGCATTGGTGGACCCCAGATCGATGTGCCCGCTTGGAAACGTCCGGTGTGGCGGGTCTTCGGCCAGAACTGGGTCAATCCCTATTACGGCGGTGGCGACAGTCAGCCCGGGTGCTGGCACGATTTTACCATCGGCGACGTCGATTTCTTCATGCTCGACTGTCGATACTACCGGGTTGATCCGCAGGGTAAAGATCCCCTGTACATCGACCCCAACGCCGTTCAGCCCAGCATGCTGGGTCCCGTTCAGAAAAAATGGCTCCTCGACAAACTTAAAGCATCCAGGGCTACCTTCAAAATAATCGCAGCGTCTGTACCGTGGGCGTTCGAGGCCAAGACTGGCACCCAGAGATCGAGCAATCTCGGTCGGCGGCCCGGCTTCCAGGACACCTGGCAGGGATTCGCTCAAGAGCGAGAAGACATCTTCTCAACCATCGAGAAACACAGGATTGAAGGCGTGTTTCTCATCTCGGCGGACAGGCACCGGTCGGACGCATGGAAGATCGAACGCGAGAACGGATACGCCTTCTACGAAGCCATGTCGTCCCATCTCACCAAAAACTCGACCCATCCGGCCATGCCCGGCGCCCTCTTCACCTCGCTCGGCAAACCGGCCTATGGACTGCTTACATTCGATACCACCCTAAGCGATCCTGAGATCCGTTACCAGGTCGTGAAGATAGACGATACAGTCGACGGAACTCTGGTGGTCAAGAAAAGCCAGTTGAGTTTCAGCAAGTAGGTGTGGTCGGCAAAGCGCCTGCAGTCTCAAACACCCTGTTTTCGGTCTTCCTGCGATTGGCTGAAGCGACATTCGGGGCAGCGATCGGCTGCATTGTGTTGCAGCCCGCCATGCTTGAAGACATGGGCACACTTGGGGCAGAGAACAACGCGAAAGATGCTGTTCTCATCACATTCCGGGCAGACCAGTGGCGGGTGGCTGAATTGTGGCTTCTGGCGCTGTAGCGCTAGAACCGCTTCAAAGTAGACCCGTTTTTCCATCTCGGACTGGAATTGACAGTCTGGATTGGCGCAGCGGGTCAAAACCGTCTCGCCCGCGTCAAGCGATTCAATACCGGTCGGTCCATCGCCAGAGACAGACCGCCACGCAATAACACCCGCAATCACCACGCAGGCAGCGATCAAGCCGATCTTGGTAAGGTCTTTTCCGTTTTCGACCATTGACAGCCCTCACATCTTTCAAAACGCCCAGCCGAAGCGGCGATCCCGATCCCCGGCGGACAGCACCTATTTATCTGAAAAGCCTGACATCCAATCGGGCCACAGCGGCGAGGGATAATTGGTGTCGGAACTCTGATTCCATTTGAGGCGCCACAGCCCCTTGAGCCCCACGCGCCGCACCGACCAATCCATGAAGAGCATGTTGGTGGCGTTGTTATGGCGTGGTATGGCAAATATGCGGATCTCATCGGAATTGACCCCGGAACGCGGCTGTCCCTCGAACTCGGGTGGGGCGTCCGTGTGATTGGGTTGTCCATCCGAACGCCAGGCCCCGTCGCCCATCACCGGGATGTTGGGCAGACCCCTATGCTGGGTATTCCGCCAGTAGTCCGTGAGACTGCGCCCACCGCCCGTATGATCACTATCGAGGATCCACTCGTTGAGTGCATAACTACCGACAGGCTCATCGTTATTATTGACAAGGACCGCCTCCCGAATCAGGTCAGTCCCGGAAAGCCTCTTGTTCTTATTGGTCATGGGACAAAACAGGAGATCATTGGAGTCCGCATAAAACCGACTGATGTCGTTCCTGTTCATCCAATTATGGCCGCTGTAGTCGGGAAACTTATCGAGGTTGTCGTCAACGTACATGGACCAGACCATACCCCACTGTTTCAGGTTGGTTTCGCACATCACGGCCTTGGCCTGGTTCCGGACCCGCTGCAGACTGGGCATCAGAACGGACATTAACACCGCAATGATGGCAATCACCACGAGTAATTCGATGAGTGTAAAACCGTTTCGCTTTTTCATGATCGGGCTCCTTGATTCTTGTGTTTCCGGTATGGCCTCTTTACGTTGTCATGGTTCCACCAACTCTACCATCGAAACAACCGCTGACTTTGTTTATGGTATCCCCTTGGCCTCAGGGAAGTCAAGAGGATACCCCTAATTCTTGAATGCCACCCGTTAATGACTAATCTATCTGCACCAGTGCGATTGCATCCAGGCGTGCACCGTCTTCACGACGAGCGATTTCCAGGGTGTAGGTGCCGGGGTCCATCGTGAAGAGAACCGTTGCATCCTGATCATCGTCGTCACTGAAGATGTCAATCCAGTTCCAGCCATCGAGCGGGGGAGGATCGTTCCACCTCACCCAACCACTGGCATGCAGTTCCGTGTCAGGTGGTGTTTGGGCTCCCAGGATGCGTACCCAGAAGGAATTACCGCCCTCCGTGTCGATGCGACCGGTCAGCTTATAGGTTCCACCTGCGACGGTCAGCGTGTATGTCGCAATTCCGTCAGGAGGGGGTGCGTTATTCGAGTTGCCGACCCCGTTGAGGGTGCCGATGTACTTGCCACCTGAGGCGGTGGATTCGTCCATGATCTCAAGGGGCGCGGTGAGCGAGTCCGCCGATTCGGCCTCGAACCAACCAACCACTCGAGATGACGAAGCAACGGCGGCCACCAGCTGGATATCATCGACATACAGCACTCCCTGGACACCGGCGCCTTCAACGCCAATGATCAGAGTTTTAACATTTGTCAAGCCGGGCAGGGCGCTCAGATCGATACTCCACCGATTCCACACCAGCCAGGCCGGGGGGACGATGGCATCCGGGGCCAGCATATACACCACCTTCTGGTCGTTGATCTTGACATACAAGCGCCCACTGAGATCCGTCAGATCTCCCTGGAAGTAGAGCACCAGCGTGGTGACACCAGACCGGGTCCAATCCTGTGCTTCAGCAAACGTACGGGTCGCTTCGGAAATCGGTGCCGCGCTGTTGTCGAACCAAATCGGCAGGGATCGACTGCCGCCGCGCACAATATTCGTTTCTGGGGCATAGTCACCGGCTGATGGATCGGCGCCCACTAGGGCGCCATTGTTGGCAGCGTCCTCGAACCCATCGATCCACGTGGCCCAAATCTCCCGGAATTCATCGTCCCTGTAGCTCTCCATGTCGTCGATGACAATGGCATCAGCCGTCATAAACATCCAGACATCGCCCACCCGGATACTCGGGTCGGTGGCGTCATTGACCTCATCGACACGCCAGTAATGGGTCTGACCTAATGGCAGGTCCAAATCCCGGACGTTGAACGCGTTTTCACTCACACTGCCGACTAGCGGCAGATCGTTGGGGTCGGTCCCAAGGTGGAGATCGTGGCGATCGACGTGCCGTCCGGAGCGCCAGCCCAGGGTGGCATCCACACCCACCCCGCTGGCGCCGTCCGCCGGTTGCG
This sequence comes from Planctomycetota bacterium, assembly GCA_022567055.1. GTDB lineage: Bacteria > Planctomycetota > Phycisphaerae > Sedimentisphaerales > Anaerobacaceae > JAIPFM01. The sequence goes on along the minus strand of JADFHU010000115.1, from coordinate 2,534 downwards.
GTTCACGCGCAAAGACCGGGATGGCGCTAAACTGTACCTCACTGAGTCCCGTGTTTGGAAAGACTCCACCAAAGTTACTCGTGATGGTCAAGCGCACGGCCTTGGCCGCTATGCCATTGAAGGCGACCGTGGTATTGGCTGCGTAGCCCCCGGCGGCAGGCGCCTGGGTGAAGGGTCCCACGCCTTCCAGGGCGGCGAAGTCAGTGCCGTTGGCCGAAACCTCCACCGTCACGTCCTTGGCGCCGAATCCCAAAAAGGTCTCGATCGATTGGTTGTGGTTCCAGACCCTCATCTCATGGAGGACATAGACACGGGCGAATTGAAACTCAATCGTGGCCGGTATCGCGTTACTCTGCCACATGTCTTCCGCTCTGGAATTATGCAGCCCATCGATCAATCCAGATCCATTCACGGTGTTTTCGGGACCGTGTTCTGCGCTGAACTGGCTGTCCGCCGTGGCGGTGACATTCGTGATAAGATTGGCCACGGACTCGACGGTGAAGCTCCAGACATTTCCCGAATTGACGGAAAAGTCGGGCGCTCCATTGACTTCGTCGACCGCCCAGTAGTAAGTCGTCTCCAGATCGGTCTGGATCGCCTGGGACGTTTCGGTGAGGCCTTCCGCCAGTAGTGCAGCAGCGGCCCGATCCTGTACGTCATCGAAACTTTTGCCGAAATAGACATTGTGTGTAGTGGCGAATTCACCCGCCTCCCAGTTCAGCTCATTGAGGTACCAGGGAACATCTGACCCGTCGTTGCTCGGAGAGGGGCCCCGCGCCTTGGTCTTATCGCCCCGCGAGCTTTCTTCCGGTCCCAAATCCGCGGGTGTGAAATCGGGATTCGTGGTCAGGACAATCTTGTCGAATCGCATCCCGTCCTCGCGCATTCTTGCGTGCAAAATGTGCACTCCAAGGCTCGTGACATCGACCTGGGCCCGACCCTGGCTGCTACGCCGCTCATTGCTCCATTGCCAGGTGTCGCTGATGCTGGTGTCGCCGGTCTGGATGCTCTCGGAAGTGGTCTCGACCTCATCGAGGCCGACGTGGACGGAGTCGTCAAAATTGCTGGTTCGGTAACTTCGGACCCACACATAGTGAATGCCGGTCTTAACAAAGTTGACCTGGAAGTCCAACCGGGCATCCCCACCAATCACGGTTCCGTCATTGGCGCCTATGTCCGGCAGCGCCCGCATAAAGCCGTCGCCGGAAAAGCCGTCTATATCCGTGTTAAGCTCCCAGAAGTGAGCCCCATCCGGCACATTCTCATCGAAGTGCTCGGCTTCCACGCTGACGATGCCGTCCGGGCCGGCGTCCTGGTCTAGTGGCGTCTTCGCCCAGGCCAGGTGACCCATTACGAGACCGATAGCCAGGGCAATAATGAACAGTTGTTTTGACATGTTGTTTCCTCCACTACCAAGGGAATACTCAGTTAGTCAATAACATCATTGCTGTAGTAATTGGATTATTTGGAGCACGGCGAGTCTAATCGAGTGTTTCGCTCCTTCGATCGTGTTAGGGGTTCATTGGGCCATAGCTGAGTCCATCCAAGACTCAAGGAGCCAGAGGGTATTGGCTCCTCAGACACGCCTCCTTTTAGGATGTATTCGAAACTCTTGTGACCCTCTGCCCATGGCAAAGCACCTTTATATTAGCCTAAAACGCAGACTTTTCATTTACTCCATAATCCGCCATTTTCCGATTTGCAATTGCTTGGAACCGCTCCAGGCTCGGAATGTTGCCTCTCGAATAATCACGACGACGTCCAATTGCGGACTTTCTGTTTCGTGTCCCAAGCCTTATTATACGCATCTTCGTCGACATTGCATTGCGTAATAGCGCATTTAGTATAAAATATTGGGCAGGGACTAAAACAGCGAAGAAGACATGGCACACAAGATAGGAATAACTCGCTATGTCGGCATTCTCGTGGAGACTGGGGATACGTGGGGCCGTCGTATCGTTGAATCAGTCTGTCGTTTCGGTCAGAACGCTGGCTGGACGAATCTGATTGCGCCCCGCGATCAGCAGGGCCGGCTGCGACTGCCTGATGTCTGGAATGGTCATGGGGTGATTGCAACCTTGCGCAACCGGAGTGCCTTTCGTCACGTGATGAAGCTCCAGCTTCCCGTCGTTGACGTCTCAAGCACGATGAAGAAGGAAGACTGGCTGGCACGTGTGGCCACCGACGACCGTGCTCGTGCCAAAATGGCTCTGGAACACCTTCGGAGTTGCGGCATTAGGCACTTTGCGTGTTACGCTCCATCGATCGGCCGCTACTCAAACGTTCGTTCTCGTGAGTTTCAAGCTGTTGTCGAGGCTGCGGGACTGCGGTGTGCGATGTATGTAGGCGCCTCGGGAACCTGCGGCTGGCTAACGAACTACACACGGGCTCGCGAGTGGCTGGCGAAGCTTCCCAGGCCGCTGGGTGTCTTCGTGGGTGACCCGTATCCGGCACGGCAACTGGTCGAGATTTGTTCAATGGATTCGATCCGAGTTCCAGATGATGTCGCGATTCTGGCAGGAGACGACGACGAG
>JADFHU010000114.1 GCA_022567055.1 Planctomycetota bacterium | reverse complement strand
ACCCGTCTGGACCAGTCGGACGCGACTGCCCCAGCTCTTGAGCGCGCGCATGATCTCGATAGAGTCGGCCTCAAACTCCGGGGCAATGATCACCTCGGCAAAGAAGCCGCTCGCCCCCAGGGCCTTGCCGAAACGGCTGTAGGACTCCATGATCATCTGGGCCAGTTCGACATCGACCTTGCGGTTCAAGGCGATGATGCCACCGAACGCGCTGACGACGTCACCCTCGTAGGCCTTGCGATAGGCCACGCGGATGTTATCGTCGGTGGCACAGCCGCAGGGATTCAGGTGTTTGACGATCACGGCGGCCGGTTTGTCGAACTCTTTGACCAATTCGAACGCGGCGTTGGCATCGAGCAAGTTGTTGAAACTGAGATCGCTGCCACCCTCGAGGCAATTCCCACTGCTCACGGAGGTCTCGGTGGTGTGCGAACGCCGATAGAAGGCGGCACTTTGGTGGGGGTTTTCGCCATAGCGTAGGACGTCCGCCCGGTGGAAGGAGAGGGAAACCCTTTCGGGAAAGTCGACGCCGGATTGCCTGTTGAGGTATTTGGCAATGCAGGCGTCATAGGATGCGGTCAGGCCGAAGGCTTCACGTGCCAGGTCGCTGCGCAGTTCTTCCGTGACGGCGCCAGTGTTTTGCTCCATTTGTCCGACGATTCTGTCATACTGGTCAGGGTGAGTCACGACGGTGACAAACTTACTGTTCTTGCCCGCGGACCGAATCATGCTGGGACCGCCGATGTCGATGTTCTCCATGGCCTCTGCCAAGGAGCAACCCGGTTTGGCGACCGTCTCTTCGAAGGGATAGAGGTTGACACAGAGCAGGTCGATGGGATCGATGTTGTGTTGCGCCATGGCTTCGACGTGTTCTCCGCGATCCCGCAGAGAGAGCAGCGCGCCGTGGATTTTAGGGTGCAAGGTCTTGACTCGCCCATCCATTATTTCGGGAAATCCGGTGACAGATTCGATGCTGACCACGTCGATGCCGGCTGCGTTGAGTACGTCGGCCGTACCGCCGGTGCTAATGATCGTGACCTCCATTTGCTTGAGCGCCCCGGCAAACTCGACGATACCGGTCTTGTCGGAGACGCTGATCAGCGCTGTCCTTATTTTGACATCCATTCTTTTTTCCTTCTCCTGAATACGTGTGTGCCATCTCGGCCGACGGGGTGTGCAGACTGAAACGCGTCATCTCAAAGATGGTCGAGGTCGACAAGACTGCACAGGTCAACGTGGTGCTCGGTCTCGAAGGCACGCAGGTACTCAATGCGCTCGATGTCATGGTTGATGCGGTTCACCAGTTTGAAGATATAGGGCTTGCCTGCTAAACGATTCTTCAGATCGTCGATCATCGGGTCCCATGATCCCCCATAAAGTTGCCCCTTGAGCACGATCAGCATGCGGTGCTCATCACCCAGGTGACCCACGAACCCTGCGACCGCTTCATCGACCTCGGTCTTTTCCCTCTGACCCTCGTTTTTGTCAAGCTGAGCCATTGTATGGTTTGCCCCGCTCCATCGGTAGATAGCCCACCTGATCGAACTAGGGGGCAGTTTAAGGGGAAGGTCCGAAAAAGGCAACTCCTTTTCAATATTGATAGAACGAGTAGAATAGGTAAAATACGTCATCTTATTCTTGTTGAAATGAGCGGGAAGGCCGGTGGTTTGTCTCAGCCCTGGTGCGGTGGGCAAGTGGATTCGCGGCGCCTTCTCGACTCGCTTCTTTGCCTTGCCATGTTTGCGCGGTCCACTATACTTGTGCCTTTGCTTAGGACCCCCGACCCCATGAATTGAATCTGGCCTATGCTAAAACACAGACTGTTTTTTGGGACTCTGATGACAGTTCTCTTCTCGGTCTTGGTCATTGTCGATGGGTGGATGGATGGCTCACTTGGCGGGATCGAAGGAGCACAGAAGCGGGTCCAGGGGACCCTTCTGTGTTGCATGTTGTGTCTGGTGCAGATCCCCGCTCACTTGGAACTTGCGGGCCTCGCCCATTTGAAGGGCATCAAAACACCGGTTGCTGCGGCCTTGATTGCGTCGATGGTCTTAGCGTCCGGCAGCTATTGGCAGCAGTTCTTGCACCTGCCCCATGCTCTATTATTGGCGATTCTCGCGATTTGCTTTCTGGCAATGGTGGCGCAAAACTACCTGAAAAACGGTCTTGAGGGCATGCTGGCCAACTGTGGGGGCGGGGCTCTGTCCATACTCTATCTGGGACTGTTGGCCAGTTTCCTCATGTCGATCAGGATCGACTTTGGTCTGTGGCCTCTGGTCATGACCGTATTTGTGGTAAAATCAGCGGACATTGGGGCTTACACCATGGGTCGAGCTTGTGGCCGGCACAAATTTGCGCCCCGCATCAGCCCCGGCAAGACCTGGGAGGGAATGTTGGGGGCGGTCTTATTTGGAGTGATTGTGTCCCTCATTTTCGCCGATCTGGGGGAGGTGATGGCCTGGCAAGCCGCCATCAAGGTGATGGCCTGGCAGGCCGCCGTCATGTTCGGCATTTGTTTTGCATTTATTGGCCAGATGGGAGATTTGCTTGAGTCGATGATGAAACGGGATGCCCAATTAAAGGACTCCTCGAGTCGCGTACCCGGTTTTGGTGGCGTCCTCGACATCGTGGATTCACCCCTGGTGTCCGCGCCATTTGCCTATTGTTTTTTGAGCCTAAGTTCATCCTTAGCCCCCTAAATGCCCCTGCTTCGAGGGAAAGGTTTTTCTATTGGAAGCCACTGTTGAACTGGACCAACCCCAAAAGCATGTGGAGCTGTTCGGTCCGGCCGATTGTCATTTGCGTTTTCTGGGGAAATCTCTCTTGGTCCGCATCAGCGCCCATCAGGGCTCTGTCAGAGTTGTCGGCGCTCGAGACCATGTAGAACGCACCGTTGCCGTATTGAACGCCATGCAGAGGCACCTGTTGACTAGCGATGTCTTGACCGCCGCCGATGTGGAGGCCATCACCCATGGGCAGCTGCAGCCTATGGCCTGGCATCCGGACAGAGGGATCGCGGTTTTTTCCGGCGGCAAGACGATTCGGCCCTCCACGGAGGGGCAGCGGAAATACATTGAGACCATGCTGTCCAAAGACATTACCTTCTGCGTGGGACCCGCCGGGACCGGAAAGACCTATTTGGCGGTTGCTGTGGCCGTCTCCATGCTTAAACACAAGCAGATTCGCCGCATTGTCCTGGCCCGGCCTGCGGTGGAAGCCGGAGAAAAGCTTGGTTTTTTGCCGGGGGATTTGCAGGCCAAGGTGAATCCCTATCTCCGTCCTCTCTTTGATGCCCTGGAAGACATGATGGAATTCACTCAGATGCACAAATTTACGGAGTTGGACATCATTGAGATCATCCCCCTGGCCTTCATGCGGGGCAGAACGCTCAACGAGTCCGTGATCATCTGTGATGAGGCCCAAAATACCTCCGCCCTCCAGATGCTTATGGTCTTGACAAGACTCGGGCACGGTTCGAAAATGATCATTACTGGTGATGTAACTCAGATTGATCTTGAGGAAAATCAGAAGAGCGGCATGGTGGAGGCCATCGAAACGCTCCAGGATGTACACGGCATAGGCGTGGTGGAATTGGATCGCACGGACATTGTGCGGCACCGACTTGTGCAGAGCATCGTCCGAGCCTACAAGGATAAGAGAGACAAAGGAGACCACGTGTGATTTCGGAGCTGGCGATCAGCGTTCTATTGGGGACCCGTCTTGTTGTTTAGGACTGTGCATGGGATTCTTTAAAAAGACCAATCCGCGTCGGGACCAAGTCCGCAAGAATATTGGGATCGATAAGGCATGGTCCTCCATGTCGGTCGACGCGGACGTGGTGACCTCTGTCTTGATCTGGCTGGTCTATGTGGCGCTCTGCATTGCGATCATCTCGTTCGAGTCCGAGCCGAGCCGATGGTTTCAGGCCATATTGCCGACGGCCACGGTCGTCTTGCTGCTGTCGGTGGCGGTCGCTGCCTATATTCACCACTATCAGACGCGGATGATCAAGAATCACGCCCGGGCGATCATTCTGGCCTCCCTGTTTTTGATGCTGTTGGCGATCACCAAGACGGGGGTGATGTCGTTCTCGAATGAAATTTGGGCAACGAGTTGGGCGACGGGAACGGCGGTGATGGCCGCCATGGTTCTGGCCATCGCCTACGATCAGCGTTTCGCGCTCGACATGGGGATCTTCTATGCGTTCTACGCCTGTCTGGCGGTGGGCAGACTGGATCAGCCCTACCAGCTGACCGAGTCCTTTCTGCTCCTGACGATGGTCTCCGGTGTCCTCACCAGCGGCTTTTGCCTGAGGGAGATCCGCAGCCGCATGAAACTCCTGGAAGTGAGTACGCTAACCGCGGTGGTTGTCTTCATGACGGCGACCTCGGTTGGATTTCTATCGGCCATGGACCAGCCGGGGACAGAGAGCGGAAAAATCATTTGGGTGGCAGGCTGTCATGCCGGATTCGCTTTTCTCATCGGCGTCTTCGTCCACAGCTTTCTGCCCTTGATCGAAAAGCTCTTTCGCATCGCCACCAGCATGACGCTCTTGGACTACAGTGACGCCAATCAGCCCCTGCTCAAGAAGCTGGCCATGGAAACGCCGGGCACCTATAGCCATAGCTTGCTGATTGGCTCGATTTCCGAAGCCGCCGCCGAGGCGATCGGCTGCAACGGGTTGCTCTGCCGGGTGGGCGCGTATTATCACGACATCGGTAAGATGAACAAACCAGGTTACTTTATTGAGAATCAGTCCGGCTGTGCCAGTCCTCACAGGGAACTCTCTCCCACCATGAGTCAATTGATTATCGTGGGGCATGTCAAAGACGGCATTGAAATGGCCAAAGAGTATAAGCTGCCTGCGGTGATTCGTCAGTTTATCGAGACCCATCACGGCACGACCTTAATCGAGCCCTTCTACAAGGAAGCTGTGAAGAAGCATGAATCACCGACCAACGGAACTCCGGGGCAAAAGCCCAAGGAGGCCCCGCCCAGCGAGAGTGAATTCCGCTATGCCGGCCCGAAACCGCGTACCAAGGAGGCGGCGATTCTCATGATTGCCGACGGTGTTGAGGGGGCCGTTCGTTCCATGGCCGAGGTGACACCGTCGAAGGTCGAAACCGTTGTCCACAATATGGCCATGAAACGGCTGCAAGACGGACAGTTCGATGAATGTGACATTACCCTGCGTGAATTGAGCCGCGTGGAGGCGGGCATGGCGAAGGCCCTCGCCGCCCACTACCACGGCCGCATCGCCTATCCCACCGCGCCCGACGACCCGGACTTTGTGAAGCCCGAGAAGGAAAAAGAGAAAGAAAAGGAGAAGGAGACGAAAAAGGCGACTGCCGCGGTGTCGCCGGGCGAACCTGTGGATAGCGGCAAGTCGTGATCACCGTGCAGATAGCGGAAGAATGCCAGCCGCTCAAGGTCTCCCTGTCGCGCTTGGAGGCGTTGGTCGTCTCGATCTGTAGCCGATTTTCCGTGACGGACGCGCTGGTCAGCGTTGTCATCGTAGACGATCGACAAATCGCCCTGTGCAACCGGGACTTTCTCGGCCACGAAGAAACGACGGACAGCATCAGCTTTGACTTGTCGGATGGATTCGAGAAAGCCAGAGTCTTCGAGGTGATCGTCAATGGTGAGAAGGCGTTGCAAGAGGCGACACTTCGGAACCACAGTCCCGAAGCGGAACTGGCGCTCTACGTGACGCATGGCATGCTGCACAATTTTGGATACGATGATCTAGAGGAGAAACTGGCTCGTGAAATGCATCAACTCGAGGATGCGATTCTAGAGGACTTTGGCTATGGCATCGTTTATGATACGGCTAAGAAAGGCTAAGGGGTGCTCAGAAACTGGATCTGGCTCCGAGTGGCCTGTATCTAAAATATCGTCGACGCAGGCTTCAGATTCCGCCGCATCGACGACCTGTGGACCAGAGATGGTATTGTGACAGGGACTCCTTCGATCGACCCTTGCCGTCTCGGCGTATGATTGTTCTTTGAAAGGTTCTCTCAAGTGGGCCACCCTGGGTTGGCGGTATTGGCCGTCTGCGTTCTGACGGCAGTCATGCTCTACTTCTCGCTTATTGTTATAGCCCTGCGGACCTATAGTTTTGCGAAACTGCAGGAGGCGTGCAAGTCTGTAGTCCACAAGTCCAACGGGGAACATCTCGTTGATGCCATTGTCGATAGCATTGATCGTCTGGCGGTGACCTGTACTTGGTGTCGCCTTTTCGCCCAGATGGTGCTGTTGCTCCTGCTGATGCTTCTGTTTATTCCAGCCGACCAGGTCAGTTCCGTACAGGGCTACGCACGGGCCTTTGCGGTTGCCTTCTCAGTCTTTGCCCTGTTCGGCATGGCCATTCCGCATGCCTGGGCCAAGGTTGCGGGTGAGCAGGTCCTCTGCAAGAGTTTCGGTTTTCTTTCGGTGCTATCTACGCTCTACGGGCCGGTCATCAAGGCGCAGCAGCTCTGTGACGATGTCATTCGTCGCCTGGCCGGGGTGGCGAAGAGCACGCCCCAAGAGGAACATGAAGAGAAGCATGAAGAGTTTCTCACGGAGTTGGAACAGCATCGATTGGAAGGCGCCGTCGATGAAGAGGAGCAGGAGATGATCGAAAATGTACTCGAATTGAGTGATTCCACGGCGGACCAGATCATGACGCCCCGTACGGATATTACCGCCGTCGAGGTCAAGGCCGATTTGCAGACCCTCCTGGACACCATCGCGACGGCTGGTCACACGCGTGTGCCTGTCTACGAAAAGACGGTGGACAACATTCTAGGCCTGGTCTATGCCAAGGATCTCTTGCAGGAGATCGGTAAGGACCCCGCGCAATTTAAACTACGAGACAAGATCCGGGACGCCTATTTCGTGCCGGAGTCGAAGCCCTTGCGAGCGCTGCTGCACGAGTTCCAAGGACAGAAACTTCACATCGCGATCGTGCTGGATGAATATGGCGGCACGGCCGGCATCGTCACCTTGGAAGACATCCTGGAAGAGCTGGTAGGGGAAATCGCCGACGAGTATGAGGAGATCCCCGAGGAAACGATGGTTCGGATCGATGAGCACACCATTGAGGCGGATGCCCGCTCCTATGTCGACGACCTGAATGATCGTTTTGAGCTGCAACTGCCGGAACACGATGACTACGACACCATCGGTGGTTTTGTCTTCGCCCAACTGGGCTACATTCCCAAGGCCGGAGAGTGCTTTGACTATCAAGACCTCAAGGTGACCATTCTCTCCGCCGAGACTCGCAAGGTCAAACGGGTGCGGATCCAGCATCTCAATCACGATACTGCCACGGAAGAGCAGTGAGCACCCCGGGGAATGCTTGGTGGTGACCAGAGATCAGGCTATTTGTCTGCGGGCCGTTGACTATTCAGAGACGTCTCAAATACTAACTTTTTTCACGCGACAGCATGGCAAATTGGGGGCCATCGCCAAGGGCAGCAAGCGTCCGAAGTCCGGATTTGGCGGTCCCGTCGAACGCCTGTCGCGCGGAGAGATCCTGTTTGTACCTGCACAGACAGGTCAACTCGCGACACTCACCGAATTCCAGCAGGTCCATGACGTCACCTCCTCGCTCTCGACGGATCTCAACGCCTACTATGCGGCCCTACTGGGCACTGAGCTATTGACCAAACTCTCTCAGGAGCATGATCCACGTGTCGAGCTCTTTGACCGGTTTCAAGCATTTCTCCTGAGTATCACGCAGGTGGTCGTCCGCCGGGAAAGCAAACAGCAGCTCATGGGGCTCTTGATTGTGTTTCAGCTGGCCCTCTTGCGGGACGGCGGGATTCTTCCCAATTTCACGGGGTGCGTCAATTGTGATCTTGCCCTGTCCGACGACTGGCAGGCCGTCTATTTTAGCAGCGACGCCAACGGGCTGATTTGCCAGGACTGTGAAATGAGTTTTCCCCAGCGCACCCTGCTGCCGTCCTCGGTGGCCTCAACCCTGTCGGACCTGAGACAATTGCCGCAAGTGAGCTATGAAACCGTCCGATTTACAGAAAAGCTGCTGATTTCACATTTTACCGACCTGCTACACCAGCGGCCTAAAATGGCCAAGTTTCTGGAACTGGAGGATGGATGAAATCGTTGTATTGCAGCAGAGAGTGAACCTACCGTGTCCATTTGAGTGTATACTATCTGTAGGGGCCGGTGGCTGAGTTGTCCGGCAAAGCCTAGGAGTGAACGCTTTGAGAGGCCAGTTTGGTCTGAATAACCCATTTCGGGAGGCAAGAAGCATGGCTAGGCACAGTGAACAGATCAGTCGATTGGTTTGGGTCGGCCTAATGGCGCTGGTGATGGCGAGCAGTTCAGTCAGTGCCGATTCCGCTTGGACGGAAGATTATACGGGTGCCAAGCAGCGGGCACGCGAGACGAACAGGGATCTTCTGATCTACTTCAGTGGCTCGGATTGGTGTTCAAGTTGCCAGAAACTAGAGCAGGAGGTGCTTTCACAGGCTGACTTCTTGAAGCGTGTTGCGAAGGCCTATGTGCTGGTTCAGATCGACTTTCCCAAGTCCAAGCAATTGGATGTGGCGACGATCGCCCAGAACGATCGACTCCAGCAAGAATTCCAAGAGACCTATCAGTTACAGGGGTTTCCCACCCTCTATTTGGCCACGGCCGATGGCGTTCCTTACGCCAAAACGGGCTACCAAGAGGGCGGGCCCGCCGCCTTTTCGAAACACCTGGCTTTCTTGAAGAGGGCCAAGCCCATGGAGGATCCCGGCAGCCAATGGATCCAAGACATCTCCATTGCCAGGGCCAAGGCCGCCTACTTTGGCAAAGATATCCTGATGGATTTTACCGGGTCGGATTGGTGTGGCTACTGCATCAGGCTGGAGAACCAGGTTTTCTCCAAGGCTGCCTTCAAGGAAAAGGCGTCCCAATCCTTCGTCTTCGTGAAGCTGGATTTTCCCCGCCGGAAGAAGCTGCCCGCCCATATCGTTGCCCAGAATGAACGCCTGTTTGCCGAGTATTCTGCCAAGTATGAACTGCGGGGATACCCGACCCTCTACCTGGCGACCGCAGAGGGAACACCCTATGGCACAGCTGGCTACGTGCCCGTGAGCGCGAAAGAGTATGCGGATGGACTCGTCAAGATGCACCAGGACAACTTGAAGACGCGTCAGCAGGCCACGACCCAGGAAGAGGAGGACTCCTAGGCTGGACCCACATGGGCTCGCGCTTGCGGCGTCACTTCTCGGCCCCTCTTCGTCCTCCGCACGAAGCCAATCTGTAGCAGATAGGGTTCGACCACATCTTCCAGGGTGTCCCGTTCTTCCCCCAGGGTGGCCGCGATGGCCTCGATACCGGCCGGACCCCCTTCGTAGACCTGGATGAGGGCCCGCAGGAAAGAGCGATCCAATTCATCCAGTCCCAGGGGATCGATCTGTTCCATCTTCAGGCCCTTCTCCACGATGTCCTTGCTCAGCACACCGGTGCCCTTAACCTGGGCATAATCCCGCACCCGTTTCAACAGGCGGTTGGCGATGCGCGGTGTGCCGCGGCTGCGACCGGCGATTTGTTCAAGCGTGCCCTCTTGGTACTCGAGCCGGAGTAACCCGGCCGTACGATGGAGGATCTCCATCAGTTCGTCGGTCGAATAGTACTCCAGGTGGTAGAGAATGCCGAAGCGGCTCCGCAGCGGGGCGCTCAGCAGGCCCACACGGGTGGTGGCTCCGATGAGGGTGAAGCGTTTCAGCGGGAAGTTGATGGTCTTGGCGTGTAGCCCGCTGTCTACGGTGAAGTCCACCTTGAAGTCTTCCATGGCCGGATAGAGGAACTCCTCTACCACTGTGCTGAGCCGATGGATCTCGTCGATGAAGAGCACATCACCGGTGCCAATGTTGGTGAGTAGCCCCATGACATCACCCGCTTTGGCCAGGGCAGGTCCGGAAGAACAGCGAAGGGTCGCCCCCATTTCGGTGGCCACCACACTGGCGAGCGTAGTCTTTCCCAAGCCGGGCGGACCATAAAAGAGCATGTGCTCCAGGGGCTCGCGGCGCTGTCGTGCCGCGGTTATGGCAATGGACAGCTTCTCTTTGACCGTCTCCTGGCCCAGGCACTCCGCCAGATGTTTCGGCCGCAACGAGACGTTGTAGGTCTCCTCCTGTTCGTCAAGCGTCTGTCCGCTGAGGGTGCGTCCGATAGTCATTTTTGTTAGTGGCTAGTGGTTAGCGTTCTAGTCACTCGCCACTAGTCACTGCTTTCAAACCTCGATACCTTGTTTCATGCGATAGACCAGCGGCACCAATTCCTCCGCCGAGTCAATGTCCGGATGTCGCTCCACGGCCTCTCGGATTAACTCGAGGGCCTCGGCTCGTTTTTCGCCCCAGGCGATCAGGATCTCGAGGGCCTCGGTCTGTGCTCTGGTGAACTCGCTTTGACCTCCCGTGACCGTCATGGCTGGGGCGGCAAAGTCAAGCAACTTGCCCTGCAGTTCCGCGACCAGCAGTTGCGACATCCGTTTGCCCACGGAGGGCAGGGCCAGCAGCATCTTTTCGTCACCATTCTCGATCGCCGCGGCGATCTCGGCGATGGGCAGGCTCAGGGCCCTCAGGCCTTTTTTGATGCCCATGCCCTTGACGGTCGTAAACTTGGTGAAGAAGTCTTTCTCGGCCCCACTCAAGAATCCGATCATCCTGGGGATGAGGTTGCCGCCGCCGAGGGTCCCTTCGAAGTACTCCATCGTACTCAACACGATATCCGTACCGATACGGCCCGACAGAGAGGCGATCGTGAAACTGGGCAGCATCACTTCGTAGACCACCGGCCCCACCTGTACCAGGGCAGATGTCGCCTCCAGCGAAATGAGTTTTCCTTCGATCTGTGCGATCATGACGGCATCGCTTCCTTTTTTTCTAGCCAGTAGTCACTAGCCACTATTTCCAGACAGCACATCCACTTTCAACGCATTGGCGCAACACATCGCGATGGCGATGGCATCGGCGACGTCATTGGGTTCCGGCAGTTCGGATAGCTGTAATACGGCCTGCACGGCCCGCTGCATCTGTT
>JADFHU010000750.1 GCA_022567055.1 Planctomycetota bacterium | reverse complement strand
GCGGGGTAGCTTCCTCGATCCAGGCGAACCGGTTCCAGCAACCACGCCCGATCTATTCGCGAACCTCTCGGATGCCCCGGCGAACCGTCTCGGACTCGCGCAATGGCTGGTGAGCGACAAAAACCCATTGATCGGCCGGGTCACCGTGAACCGTCTTTGGGCCGAGCTGTTGGGCCGCGGAATCGTCTCGACCCAGGAAGACCTAGGCGTCAGGAGTGAGCCGCCCACCCATCGAGATTTGCTCGACTGGCTGGCGGTGGAGTTCGTCGAGGGCGGCTGGGATGTGAAGCGCATGCTCCGATTGATCGTGACGAGCCAGACGTTTCAACAGGCCGCGGCGATAGACCATGATTCTACAGCCGCAGACGTGGATCCGACCAATAGCCTGCTCTGGCACTTTCCCCGCTTGCGACTGGATGCCGAGGGAGTCCGTGACAATGCCCTGGCGATATCGGGATTACTGAGCCGCAAACAGTTCGGCCCGCCGGTCCGCCCGCCACAACCCGACGGCCTTTGGCGCAAAGTGGGTGGCGAGGCGTACAACTACCAACCCAGTCGAGGCGCGGATCGCTATCGCCGCGGCATCTACTGCATCCGCCGACGCAGCGCCCGCAATCCCTCCTTCGCAGCCTTCGATGCGCCCACCCGTACGGCATGTACCGTGCAACGTCGCATCTCGAACACCCCACTGCAGGCGCTCACGCTCTTGAATGGGCCCGTTTACGTGGATGCGGCGAAAGCGTTGGGCAAGTCGATGGAAACCACTGAAGGTGAAGACATTGACCGCCTCAAGCTTGGCTTTCGAAAGTGCACGAGTCGGCTGCCTGAGACCGCTGAATTGAACACGATGCTGACGCTGCTCAACGAATCCCGGCGGGTCTATCGGGAGCGAGGTGTGGAGCGGCCCGATCCAAGGGCGTGGCTCGATGTGGCCTCGACCCTGTTGAATCTGGACGAAACAATCACTATTCCCTAGAGCACCGATGCACAGGCCACCCTCTCAACTCACCGACTTGCTAACCCGGCGAGCTTTTCTAGGTAGGAGCGGGATTGGATTCGGTGCCGCCATGTTGGGTAGCCTGCTGTCGGATGGCGGTCGAGCATCGGCCGCCCAGGACTCTCTGGGAGCACAGCCACCTCACTTCGCCCCGCGGGCGAAATCGGTGATCTATCTGCACATGGTCGGCGCCCCCTCTCAGCTTGATCTATTCGACTATAAGCCCGAGTTGGAAAAATGGGACGGCAAACTCTGCCCCGACAGGTTCATAGAGGGGAAACGCTTCGCCTTCCTCCGCGGGCATCCGCAGCTGGCAGCGTCTCGCTATGCCTTTTCGCAAGTAGGGCAGAGTGGCACACGCATGTCCGAACTGCTGCCCTATTTGTCGCGGGTTGCAGATGAGTTGTGCATCGTGCGTTCACTCCATACGGACGAGTTCAACCACGCCCCCGCGCAGCTCTTCCTCCACACGGGTTTCGGTCGCCTGGGTCGGCCGGGCTTTGGCTCTTGGGTCACCTACGGTCTCGGCACCGCGAATCGCGATCTGCCTGCCTACATCGTCCTGCAAAGCGGACCCCTTGCCGGCGCGGGTGCGAATCTGTGGGCCGCCGGTTTCCTGCCTTCGCTCTATCAGGGCGTCCAGTTCCGCGGCGGCGAGGAACCGGTCTTCTATCTGAAGAATCCCGCCGGTCTCGACAAGCGCGACCGTCGTCGTGTGCTCGACACAATTCGTCGGCTAAACCAGCAGCGGCTCGGCGTCCTCGGTGATCCCGAGATCGCCACCCGCATCGCCCAGTACGAAATGGCCTTTCGCATGCAAACGAGCATTCCGGAGTTGGCCGATGTGACGACCGAAGGCCGACGGACGCTCGACCTCTACGGCATCCAAGCGGGCAAAGCGTCCTTTGCCATGAACTGTCTGTTGGCGCGTCGCCTGGTCGAACGCGGCGTCCGTGTGGTCGAACTCTACGATGCCGACTGGGACCATCATTCTAACCTGGCCCAACGGCTCCCGGAAAAGTGTCGCCAGGTCGACCAAGCCATGGCGGCCCTGGTCACCGACCTCAAGCAGCGGGGACTACTCGACGACACCTTGGTGGTCTGGGGCAGCGAGTTCGGCCGCACCCCCATGCAGCAGATCGATTCCGGCGCCGGGAAGAAGACCAAGCCGGGACGTGACCATCACAAGGACGCCTTTACCGTCTGGCTGGCCGGCGGCGGAGTCAAACGGGGTTTCCGCTTCGGGGCAACCGATGAGTTTGGCTACAGCATCACAGAAAACCCAGTCCACGTCCACGATCTGAACGCCACCGTGCTCCATCTGCTCGGCCTAGATCACGAACGCCTGACCCATCGCTTCCAGGGGCGAGACTTTCGCCTGACCGATGTCCACGGCCGCGTGGTGCGGGAGATCATCGCATGACGCCGACGATTAGCGACTAGCACGTCCAGCGGCCTCGGCTTGGATTTTCTTCACCTCCTCATGGCGCCGGCTGTTGATACCAGGATCGTCAACCATAAACCCCGCCCATTTGACCGCTAACTTGTTTGGCGACGCCATCTCGAAACTCCACTTCGATGAGTTTCTCACTCGGGGATATCCGCATGGACGTCTTCTTTCCCGCCTCGGCATCTATCACAGACCCATCGGAAGGATAGCAGTATTTGCCGTCCAAGCTGAAGGCGACCCAACAGTTCCCTACATCCTTTTCTGGGGTCGTCTGCCACGGCTCGTCGATCTTGTCGAACAGCTCCACTTGGCCCTTGAACGTCGGGTTCATAGGCGACTTCGCGGTATCGAACACATTGAGATACCCCCATTGGTCGTCCAGGTACCACACCTCCTGGGCGCCGGGACGGACCGCGATCCCATGGCTGAAGGGGTGATCGCCATGGGGCAAGCCGATCTTG
>JADFHU010000749.1 GCA_022567055.1 Planctomycetota bacterium | reverse complement strand
ACTACGGCGGGGTCGCGTTTAATCCCGAGGAAGAGCCGTCTGGTCCGTGGAAAGAGTTGGGCCGTTTTCGTTTCGTGGTGCCACGTTTCGAGATAAGGCGCGTCGATGAAGCCAGCACCTTGTCCATGGTCGTTTCTCGTGGGACCGACGAGGCCTCGGTCATGGGGCAGTGCCTTGAGCAACTGGGACAGGGCCGCTACGACCCACCCGCCTATCGGGTCCTCTCCCACGATGTCACGCCCACACGCCGGCAGTGGTGTGAGCAGATGGACCTCTTGCGGGATGAGTTAGGACTCGACCTGGAGAAACTGGTGCTGGCCTGTAGAGAGCGCATTCAGTGCTCGGCCCCCATTGATGCGCTGGGACTCCTCGAGGTCCTGCGGAGACAAACCAAGCAGTCATTTGAGTTTCTGTTCTCCAGCGCAGGGTGGACGTTTCTGGGGTGCTCGCCGGAGAAGCTCTACGAACGTGAGGGACAGACCGTGGGCAGTGAAGCGATGGCGGGAACCCGGAGTGTCGGGGCCATCGGAGCGCCGAGTCTGTTGGAATCCCCCAAGGACAACCTGGAGCATGATTACGTAGTCCAG
The DNA here is from genome assembly GCA_022567055.1 of Planctomycetota bacterium. Taxonomy (GTDB): domain Bacteria; phylum Planctomycetota; class Phycisphaerae; order Sedimentisphaerales; family Anaerobacaceae; genus JAIPFM01. The sequence goes on along the minus strand of JADFHU010000749.1, from coordinate 2,321 downwards.
GACATGCTGGAGGCCTTTGGCAAGTTGGAGGGGACACTCGAAGGGATACCCGCAAAGAGTGTGGTTTCTTGGAACTCGTTGCAGCATCTCAGTACACCCTTGGTCGCCGCGCTGCCCGACACCTGCACAGACGCCGGTATTCTCCAGACCCTTCACCCCTCGGCCGCCGTGCTGGGGTATCCCCGATCACGCGCCTGGCAGCGCTTGCAGCACTACGAGTCATTTCGACGGGGCTGGTATGCCGGCCCAGTAGGGTGGATCGGCAAGGACAAGGCCGAATTCGCCGTCGCCATCCGATCCGCGCTGGTCCGGGGAAAGGCCCTGGAACTCTACGCCGGGGCGGGCATCGTCAAGGGGTCCGATCCTCTGCAGGAGTGGGAGGAGATTCAGAGCAAGCTGCGGCACTACCATGAAGCCCTCGGCATTCGCCAACCTGAATAGGCTCTGGGCGGAGTGGGTCGTCGAGGAGTTGGTGCGGCAGTCTGTCACGACCTTCTATATATGTCCCGGGTCGCGGTCCACACCTCTGACCGTTGCGGCGGCACGGCATGCGCAGACGCAAACGTCGATCTGTTATGATGAACGCGGCGCCGGATTTCGGGCCCTGGGCTACGCGCGGGCCACGCAACAGCCTGCCGTCGTCATCACGACCTCGGGAACCGCGGTGGCGAATCTCCATCCGGCCGTCGTCGAGGCGGCGCAGGACAGCATCCCGCTCTTGCTGCTGACGGCCGACAGGCCGCCCGAGTTGACGGACACCGGGGCCAACCAGGCGATCCTGCAGACGGGCTTCTTCGCCCAGTATGTCCGTTGGCAGTTCGAACTGCCCTGTCCCTCTGCCGAGATCGACCCCGCTTTTGTACTCACCACCGTCGATCAGGCGGTTCATCGGTCGCGGGACATCCACGCGGGCCCGGTACACCTCAATGTCAGGATACGGGAACCCTTCCTGGCCTCGACGTCCCGGGCCCAGGACTGTGACACCAGCGGCTTGGCGGGTTGGTCCCAAGATGACTCTCCCTGGACCCATTACAGCGCCTCCCAGATAACGATTGCCAGTACCGATCTGGAACGGGTGGTCACCCTCATCAATCGGACCGACAGGGGAATGCTCTTGGTCGGGCGTCTCGGCTCCGACGCGCAGCGTGCGGCCGTGCGGGCCTTGATCCAAACGCTGGGTTGGCCCGTCTATGCCGATCTGGCCAGTGGACTGCGGCTGGCGGAGGTGGGTACCCACATCATGCGCTACTTCGATCAGGCGTTGCTCAGCGAGGAGTTCAATGCCCGGTGTCGCCCGCAGACCCTGCTTCATCTCGGTGGGCGGGTCACGTCGAAGCGTGTTGCCCTCTTCTTCCAGCAGAATCGACCTGAACAAACCATCCTCGTCAAGGAAGACCCGAGTCGCCAGGACCCCATGCACGGCGTGACACACTCGCTACACTGTGACATTGAGTGGTTTGCGCAGACACTCTGCCGCCGCTATGAGGGACGGAGCGATCAGGGCTATCGGGCTTTTTTTATCGAGAAGGCGATCCAGGTCGATTCGACGCACGTCGAAGCACGCTTCGGCCTCGCCGACTACGACTACATGCGCGGCAAGTACGAGCGCGCCATGAAGGAGGTGGACAAGATCGCTTCGGAGAACCGGAACGATCCGGAGCGCATGGGCACGGCCGGGAATTACTATCACGACTTCGCGAAGGGATTTGAAGAACGAAAGAAGACCTCTGACGCGAACCGCTGTTTCGACAAGGCCTTTGCCTACTACGGGAAGGCGATGCGGCTCTACGCCCGCCGCCGACAGAGTCCCGGAAAGAAGATGCTGCTCCGGTACGCCTGGATCGCGCACCTCAAGAAAAGGGACTACGCCGTCGCGGAGACGGCCTATGCCCTCCTCACCAACACCCTGATCCGGACGCCTTCCGGCGGGGTGCGGGTGAATGACTGGGACCTTCAGGCGGTGTACGCCAATCTCGGATACATCTTCAAATGGAAGAAGAAGGAAGCGCTCGCCGGTGGGTTTTACAAGGCGGCGGTGACGCTGGCGCCCGGCACGCCCATGGGCAAGTGGGCACAGCAGCAGCTGGTGGGCCCGAGGGAGAAGCTGACCGGTCGGGACATCGACTATCTGATCTCGAAGAAGATGGCCGTCTTCTCGATCTCCGACGTGATCCAGGCGTGCTCCCTCGCCTTCTCGATCACGCACAAGGAGGCACTGTCGCTCAGGAGCAAGGGCGTTCATCCCGTCATCATCGACGCGCTCCTCAAGGGGTCGAGCGGCAAGGCGCGGGATCTCGCCGACATCCTCAAGGACTGGGGCG
>JADFHU010000748.1 GCA_022567055.1 Planctomycetota bacterium | reverse complement strand
TGGATCAACACTAAAACTTTCAAAACGTACTTTGAGGCCTGATTTTGAAGGAGCACAATAAGTTAGAGCAGATATTTTCAGCCCACCAATAGTTCTCACAGAAACTGTTTTCGCATTGCCAATAAATCTATCTACGTCGGGATTTTTAGGCTCCCCTAGAAACTCCTCGTCGCCATGCATTAGTTTTTCAAATGAGCCACAATCTGGCTGAGCATCTAAAACTAGGTTTAGATCTTCACACAAATCCACTGTGGGAACATCAGCGAATATAGCGTTGTCTGGATCTGCGGGCAGATTGGCCGCATCATTTTCAAAATAACGAATAATGACGGTAAGAACACTCGGCCGATACGGCCGTGATTACGCCCTGCGGGTAATTATTTTGTTACGGTCTCTAAGCTCTGCGCTCTGCCATCTGTCTTGCCAACACCAAACAAATCCTCGCAAGCGGCTCCCCGCGTCTGACGACGACGGAGCCTTCGCGCTTCGGGCGCGCAACTTGCGCCGCTTGAACGATTCAGGCGTTTACGATGGCTCGGGGAGCATCATGTCGTTGCCTCAATGTACGCAGTCTTTTTGCCGGGACGCCGGATTCCGGGCGCGACAAGACCAAAGGAATCGCTACATTGGAAAGGCAAGGCCGGGAGAGATAAAAAAAACAGCTTATGATGGCACTTCGTATATGAACGGGACCGGGTCCTGCCTTTTCCCTGCGTTCTTAAATTAGATAGTTACAGTATGTCGCTTGTTGTAACGGGAATCAAGGGGGAATTGGTGGAATTGCCCGCTTTAGCTTGGTGGATCGGCATGTTGTTCGGCCTGAGCCTTTTTCGCATACCCCTGTCCTTTACAGCCAACCAAAGACAGAAGGGTCATGTTAGCGGGCCTTAGAATTTCCCGTGCATGCCGACCAGCGCCATCGGTCCAGAGCCTAGTCCTCCGGTCGCTCACCGGCGGGGGCCATCTTGACGATACGGGGGTCAAACCGAGCGATGGTGTCCACCAGGTCTCTCTGGGCGGCCATCACGGCATCGATGTCCTTGTAGGCCATCGGTGCCTCGTCCAGGCCTGCCGAGAGGAGGGTGACGTTCCGTTCGGCCAGGAAGGCCTTGGTATCGGTCCAGTTGAACCGTTTCTTGGCTGCGGTCCGACTCATGCGGCGGCCGGCCCCATGGGCGGCGGAATTGAGCGACTTGGCATTGCCCTTGCCACGGACCACATAGCCGGGCGTCGCCATGGTGCCGGGGATGATCCCAATCGCCGCCTTCCCGGCGGGCGTGGCCCCCTTGCGGTGCACGATCAACTCCTGTCCCAGATGGCGTTCCTTCCAGGCGAAGTTGTGGTGATTCTCTATGTCCAGCAGGACCTCGGCGCCCAGGTGTTTCACCATGTGCTGATGGATCAGCTCGTGGTTGGCCGCCGCATACTTGCCCATGAGTTCCATGGCCTGCCAATACTCCTGTCCCACGTGGCTGTCCAGATCCAGCCAGGCCAGATGAATCAGTTCCTTCGGCAGCTCGGGGTGCAGCTCCGCCGCGATTCGACTGTAGTGGGTGGCCACCCGATTGCCGGCGCCACGGCTGCCACTGTGACTGAGCAGGGCCAGGTAGGTCCCGGCGTCCAGCCCCAGATCGGGCCTTTCCAGTGTCAGGACGCCGTACTCTACGAAGTGATTGCCGCTGCCGCTGCTACCGAGTTGCTGCCAGGCCTTGTCCTTGCTGCGGGCCAAGGTCGTGGAGAAGGACCAGTCTTCATCCAGGACCGGGTGCTGTCGCTTGCGTTTGAAACAGGCGCCGATGCCGAAACGCGTCTCCTGCTCCAGCGCCTGCTTGAGGCGCAGCGGCTCCTCCACCAGCGTGGAGACCGGCAGGTCCAGCACGCTCATCTTCATGCGGCAGGCGATGTCCACCCCCACGGCATAGGGGATGACGGCATTCTTCGTCGCCAAGACGCCGCCGATGGGCAGCCCATAGCCTACGTGGGCGTCCGGCATCAGGGCCCCGGCGACCGAAACGGGAAGGCGGCAGGCGTTCTTCATCTGCTGGACGGATTGATCATCCAGGTCCTTACCCCACCGGGTGTAGGGAGCGGGCTCCACCCGTTCCGGTGGGCTGCACTGGGTCTCCGTGGCCAGGATGAGCTGTTTTGCCAAGGTGCCAAAGATCGCATCCGATTGAAACAAGTCCGGATCCGCGATGACTTCGGACAGCGGGGTCGCGAGCGAGCCTCGGTTCTCGGGGTGGGCCTGACTGTACTGGGCCAGGGCCCGCCGGGCGCTTCCGATGCAGGGTCCCTTGGGGATACCTAGGTTGATGAGTTGTCGCGTCTTCATCTGTCTCTCCGTAGAGGTCTATCAATAGTCCTTTCCATTGAGGCTATCGATCACGGAACCCTGCCAAGCATGCAGTTCTCTACGCATTGTCCGGACCCGTCCGGCGTGAAGCTCGACCACGTTTTCAGTTTCCATGGGGTCCTCTTCGAGGTTGTACAGCTCCAAGGTCACCTCTTTGGGCTGTTTCTTGCTGACAATATGGTGCAGCTTCCAGGGCCAGTCCAACCAGGCCGCATGACCTGGATGCTGGTCCCGAGGATATTGCGTCTTGATCTCTGCGGCATCCGCCATCAGACGCGTCTTGTCGTGGTAGTCCCTGCCCGCCTGTTGGGCCGCGAGTTCCTCACGCATCCATTTGTCACTCGGGGTACTGATGCCGCCTTGATCGAACTTCCAAAATCCCATCGGCTTCGGCCGACTGTCCGATAGGCCGTCAATGACCGAGACCAGGCTGACGCCGTCGAGCACAGGTTGATTTGTGGCGTCGATGCCGATCAGATCCAAGAGAGTTAGATAGATATCGGCGGTATTCCCCGGCACCAGCGTGATGTGAGGCGCTTTAATTCGTTGGGGCCATTCGATG
>JADFHU010000113.1 GCA_022567055.1 Planctomycetota bacterium | reverse complement strand
TCCAATGGAGTCCTGACCAGATTTCAAATGCAATGCGTTTGGACCCTGAATACACCGGTCAGGCAGTCAGCCATGAAACCATCTATTTGCATATCTGGGAAGACAAGCGCACCGGCGGAACCCTCTATAAGCAATTAAGAATCGCGAACAAGGACAAATACCGAAAACGATACGGCAAGCATGACTATCGCGGCAAGATCCCTAACCGTAAGGACATAGACGAACGGCCCTTGATCGTTGACCAGAAAGAACGTCTCGGCGACTGGGAAGCAGATTTGGTCGTGGGCTCAGCCGGAAGCGGCTACCTTGTCACTCTGGCGGAACGGGTTTCGAGGATGACCCTGATCGGTTTTGTTGACCACAAGACAGCCCCGGAAGTGACCGCGGAAATCATTCGTCTCTTACTGCCTCACAAGCAGCATGTGCACACAATTACCTTTGACAATGGTCGTGAATTCAATGGCCATCAGGAGATCTCCAAGCAACTGAACTGTGGTTGCTATTTTGCCAAACCATATCACGCGTGGGAGCGAGGGCTGAATGAAAACACGAACGGCCTCATCCGTCAGTACCTTCCTAAAAAACTGCCGTTCCCTCCCATACCCGACTCCAAATTAATGTACATTATGGGTAGATTAAATACACGACCGAGGAAGTCACTTGACTATGCCACACCAATGAAAATATACTCTGAATCAATCAGTTTAGTGGCTTAATGAAAACGACTCATTTGTTGCACTTGTGAGTTGAATCCGCCGAGGACTGAACAAGCTTTATGGACAAGAACCTCGACATCATCACCTACAAACCATTGTCTGACTCCGAGGGCATTGGTTAGTATTGAGGCACCAAGCTCACCGATGCGGTCCGAATTATAAATGTTTCAAAGAGCCTTTATGCCGTGTTCTGCGGCGTGGTCGTGGTCCTATTGGCGGTTGACAAGCACAGAGCGTTCCACCTCCCTAATTCCTCAGTGTAAACAAGCCGTAAGCATCCGCGTCCTTGCGGACGAATACCGTACCCATTGCTCCCCAGAATTAATCCTTACGGCCAGGAATGAAGGTGTAACGACGCAAGTTTCATGGAAATCTGGTTTATGTCAATAACAACTCGTTGTAAGGTACAAATACTCTTCCGACAGCCAATCACACTCATCCGGTTCAACCCTATCTCCATGCCATCGCCGACGTTATACTGGGCTGATATTTGCACTGTACGAGATCGTCTGGATCTCAATGGCAGCAAGTCTGCAGAAAAAAGACAAGAAACCTATGAACATAGCCATTAGAAACGATGTCGTGGTGGCAGTTCCCTCAAAAAGAAAGGGCTGATATGGTGACGCGACGAATGACTCGCCGTCGGTTGTTGAAAACCTCGGCGGCCACAGTGGGAACAATCTTGATGCCTGAGTTGGTCGGGCGAGCGGCGGACTCGGTTGTTCCCCAATTTGAGACGCTCTCCACGGATCACTTCTGGTATCGCCTGCAGCCTGCAGGAGTATACATTGATTCACAACGTGAGAACAAGGCGTTCGGGTATGCCGAGGAGAGGATCCTTCTATCGGAAGACAATGGCCACACTTGGCCGCACCGCGTGGCGTTTCCAGATGCCAAGCGCATCACGTTCAGCTGCATCCTGAAAAACGGAAACATTCTATTTGGCACCGGATCGAAACTGTACCTGAGTACAGATAATTTGAAAACGTACAGACCGGTCACCGTGAAAGATACAAACGGTTCGGATTATGTGCCTCACGTCCCCCAGAACGCGAAGAACCCCGGTTGGTACTTCCACACCCTGTCCGGAATAAACACGTGGGATGTGAGCGGCGAGGAGATGCTCGTATGGGGAAACTACTGTAATGTCCTAGGTGGCGCGACTCCGGTTAATATCTACTACTCGACTGATAGTGGTAATACCGTGAAGGTCGCTTATGCCTTCGGACAGAATCCCTTCTTTCGCGACAACGGATCCGCAGGTGGAGGTAGAAAGGGCAAACTATTGGGCAATGCAGAAAACCCCGTCATTTGCCGACACACCCATTCTGTGGCGTACAATCCGGTTGAGAATGCGTTCTACGCCTGCACCGGTGACCTGGACCGCGGGGTTGGGCGTGAATGCCACTGGTTGCGAGGCACCTATGACGCGAAAAAGGATAGGTGGGATTGGCAGATCCTAGTGTCAGACCGTTCCAACTCGCGATACAAATCCGGAGGCATTAACTTTGTGGACGGGCAGCTTTACTGGATTAGTGACTCCAATGGTGCCAAGCCGCACGACAGAGGCATCTTTCGGTGTGATCCCGCAGACCTAACCCGCCCCGAAAAACACACGTTGTTGTTCAATCCCCAAGTCGAATCCGCAAATATGATCATTCAAGATGACGTAATTCTGGCATCGCATTGTGCACCTGCATCACCAATGGGTACGGGGATTGTCGTTTCCACAGATTCGGGAAAGACGTGGGCGCAATATGATCTCAAGGAGTACGGCAGGCGATCGCCCACTCGCTTCCACCAGAAAAACAGCGACGGGTGGTTCCGGGTGGACTTGAGATCAGGGTGGATCAAGCATGCGGAAGTGTTGTTCATTAAGCCTAAGAAACAGCTATTTCAGAAACATGCTAATGCAACAAACCATGCCCGGAAGGGTTAGGAAAGAGGGAGGTTTTTATGTGCAAACGAAGGGGTTTTACGCTCATCGAACTTTTGGTAGTCATTGCCATCATTGCGATACTGATGGCAATCCTACTACCCGCCCTGGGTCGGGCACGAAAGCAGGCAAAATCGGTAGTGTGTCGCAACAATTTGAAGCAGGTCGGCTACGGGGCTGCACTCTATGCCCAAGATTACGATCAGAGGATACCCCGGGGCCATCGACCCTCAGAGGATATCGGCGTAAGCCCCTGGTTCATCCTCTTCATGCCCTATCTCGGTGAGAAGGCCGTGGGTGATGACTACCGAACTGTTAAGATGTTTCGCTGTCCCAGTTACCCTGACCGGGAACAGACGCTGGGCTATGTTATCAACAGCTGGCGAAAGCCCGGCGATGCCCTGTTCGAACAGAGTTCATGGGTCTATCCCTCCCCGCTCACCAAGGTTCGCCGACCGGGTGAGAAGATTTATCTGGCGGACAACGCCTACGGAACATGGCGTGCGATCATCAAATCAGCCACGGATCCTGGTCTGGGTAGAAACGACGTGTCCAGACCCAATCAGCTCCCTTTCCTCTTTCTTAACCTAGACAGCAACACTGATGGTACTCGCCGTGTCGCCAAACAGCGCCATCAGCAGGGATGCAATGTGTTGTATCTGGACTGGCATGCAGGCTATGCAGCGGCAGAGCGCATGAGCAAAGATCAGTGGATACTGGAGAGATAGCACATGCACGGTGTTCTCGGGTATCAGAATGGGGATCCCCGGCTCCAGTTTTTCTGGCGAGACGAGGATGATGATTAAGTGAGAGAGATTACAGGTGGTCCCATGAACACTTGACAAGCACACACGGATGCATACTTAGGGATCGGCAATAAATAAGTTGGACAATTTGGGGTCCAAGTGTGCCCCATATTGGGTCGCGCCCGATTGAGCGAAACCACAGGCGTAGCTGTTCTACGTCGCGGATATTGCGATTGAGAAGGGATCCAAGATGGGGTGCAATTGGGCATTCAAAAGTCCAAGTTATTTCTTGCCGGTCCCTTACACCGTATGGGGAGGCGACGAGATGATTAGCATTCTGTGGCGCATTCGGTGTGGCGGTTCATTATTGGGATAGGACGTAATTCACGAGGTCGTTGATCTGTCGCTGGGTAAGATTGGCCGTTTTGCCGTGGTGATCGCTGGGGTTGAATCGGGTGATGACCTGGCGGATGGTTTTGGCGCGGCCGTCATGAAGATAGGGCGGGGTGCGCCAGACTTCGCGTAGTGATGGGATATCGAAGTCCCGGCGGTGGTCGCCAACGGATCGGGTGCCGACGGTTTTCATCTTGCGGTCGGTCAAGTCGTCGCCGGAGTGGCATTTGAGGCAACCTGCATCCTCGAAAACGGCTTGGCCGCGTAAGGCGGATTTGGTGAGCCGGCCGTCGATCAGGTACGGGCTCGGGATTGGGCGAAGCGAGCGGATATAGGCGACGATGGCGTCCGACTCGATTTGCGTGGGTGTGGTGAAGAGTATGGTCCTGATCTCGAAGGGGACACATTGCTCCAGAGACTCGAAAATGCCACTCATGGTGAGGGGCGTGGTGCGGTGTGCGAACAAGAGGCTCTTTGCGTTTTTGGGATTGCCGATGCCGTCGTTGGTGAGATCCCAGTTGAGGCCATCGCTGCGCCCGTCTGGGTGGCAGGTCGCGCAGCTCTGCCAGCCCTGAAAACAGAGGGTTGCATCGTGAAAAAGCCGCTCGCCGCGGCGGGCTTGGGTGACGGCGGGCGGGGTGTCGAGATGCAGGCGGGTGGTTGGGATCGCCGATTCGCCGGGTGTGACGGTGGCGATGGAGCCACTGAAATAGAGGGCGATCGCGAATCGGCTGCCGATCGAGGCGATGGACCGGGGGCCCTTGCCGGGGAGTGCGATGCGGTGTTTGATGCCGCGGAGGCGGTTGAATTGTTGATAGGGATGGGGAGTGTGGTCGCTACGGTTGGTTTTTGATGGGGGACGTTGGATGCGTTTTCGGAGTTCGGGGAGGTCGATGAGGGTCAGTTCGTGGACGCCCGCAAGGGTGACGGCCAGGTATCGGCTGTCATCGGTGATGGCCATGGACCAGGGGTTGGCGGCGCCGCGGCCGATATCGTCCAAGATGAAGGTATCGAGAAGCGACAGCGTTTTAAGATCGATCACAGAGAGCGCGTTGGTGACGAGCCAGCCGTTGGCGAGTTGCGTGGCGGGTACGCGGTTGCGTGCGAGGATGTGGGTAACGAATGCGAGTTGGCCGTCGGGAGTGACGCATACTCCGTTGACTAGTGTCGATCCATCGGGCAGGCGGATGGGCTTTGCAAGGGTATGCGTGTGGGTATCGATGATGCTGATGACCGCCGCGACGTTTGAGCCATTGGCGGCGTCAAGGGGTTTGTGGTTGGCGACGATGAGATGTCGACCGTTGGGAGTGATTGCGACAGCGGCGGGTTCGTGGGTAACGGGTATCGTGGCACGGGTTTTGGCAGTCATCAGGTCGATGGCGACGATGTTGTGATCGAAGCGGTTTGCGAAGTAGAGCGTTGAGCCATTGGGGCTGAGGACGGGAGCGGTAGGTGAGTGACCCGCGGGAAAGCGTTGCGTGATGGTGTTTGTGGGTATGTTGAGTTTGAGGACGGCGTTATCGGTGGTGACATAGAGCGACCGGGTGGGGGCGTCGTAGGCGAGGCCGGTAGGTCGGTGGGGGAGCGGGATCGTGTTTCGGATATCGCCGGTTTGGGTGTCGAGATGGAGGATGCGCGAGGCCGTGTGGTCGGCGATATAGAGGGAGTGGGAGACGGTATCCGCGGCGAGAGCGATGGGTGAGGAGACAGCTTGGTCTGCGAAGGTGGGTGTGGTATAGCCAAAGCAAATCAGGAGGACGGCGATGACACCGATGCAGGGTGGTCTGTGAGTGATGTAATCGTTACCCTTGCCCCGGCCTGCGCGCCGCAAACGGATGGCAGAATCACACACCTCACCAGTCGAGTCAAACATATTCAATTGCGTCCGATCAGGTTTACCGCTCGAACGGTCCGGTTACGGTCTTCGGCCTCGTCGGGAACGATGCCTTTGAGCCAGAATTTGGCGCGGTAACTGAATTCGTCACCGTTGGGGAGAGTCTGAAGGGGTGAGGCGAGAAGCGCGAGCGGGGTCTTGGTGGGACCGTTGGAGATGTCGGGGCGTTCATGGCATCCGATGCAACTACGGGTTTCGCCTGGGCGTGCGTACATCCAGAAGGTCTGATTACCGAGGACGCGACGGTCCGCGTCAAGCACCTGGAGTTGGAGGAGCCGGTCGGCGGGTACTTCGATGAAAAACGAGCCGTCGGCGGCTAGGGGCACCGTGCCGAGTACGCGGGCGTGGGTGCCGGCATGGTTTTTCCAACGGTTGGTGTTGCTGGAGTTCAGGGAATTTTGGTTTTCGTGCCGGGAGACGACGGCCTGTCCCTCGATGACACGCAGAAGTTTGCCGCGAGTGGCAACGCGCTGCTCACGCGAATTGAATGCCGACGTGCAGACGAGTTTGGCGGTGTAGGCGCCTGTGTAGGTGAGCAGGCCTTCGGCGGGACTGGCCGGGCGGGACCGGGCGATGAGAGGACGCGGCTCGAAATCGGCGGTGTCGGGGTCGTTGTAGAGGAGGGTCATGGCGCCGGTCTGGATATCCATCGTGTAGAGGGCGTGGTCAATATCGATAGCGCTCCGGAAGAGCCTCGGGCCTTTCGCGAGTTTCTCGAATTGAGGGGTGCCGGCGTTGACGATCTGCCCGTCGATGTTGAAGCGTTTGACGGTGGCGGCGCAGACGAGGGTCTGGTCGTTGAGGGGGAAGGGGGAGGTGACGGCGTAAAGGCGATCGTGCGGGATGAGGCGTTCTTGGGTGCGGCCGGGCCCGACGACGACGAGTCCCCCGCTCGTAGCGCAGACGATGTGGCCGTCGGAGAGGGGTTGCGGCTGACTCATCCGGAGTACGCGGTTGCGGTTGTCGGTGTGGTTGGCGTAGGAGGTGCGTTGGGTCCAGGCGGCGTTTTTGCGGTGGACATCCATCCAATAGCCACGCCGCTCGGGCCCGTAGAGAACGATGTTTTTCGTGCCGTCGGGGTAGACGGCCTGGACGGTGATCTCGGATTTGAGCCGCGAGTAGAAGACGTCGAGCCGCGAGAAGACGATGCGACCGTCGGGGAGGACGGCAGGGTCGCGATCGGCGCCGAAGTTGAAGCCGATGACGCGGATATCCGAGCCGTCGGCGTTGGCGATGGCGAGCCCAGTCGCAGGGTAGCCATGGTATTCGTCCCGGAGTCCAAGGCGGGTGGAAGTGAATGCGATGCGCCCATCGGCGAGGTAGACGGGGTGTACATCGTGGTAAGGCCCGTGCGTGATCTGACGCAAGCCGGTACCGTCGGCGCCAATCTCCCAAAGATGCCACCAGGGATCATTCGAACCGTCGAGCCGATAATCGGCGGGCGGGCGGATCGTGGGTTTGTCGTAGGGGACTTGACTATAGTTGCGCGATTCGTTGTTGCGTCGGTAGGCGAAGATGATCTTGCGGCCATCCCAGGAGACTTCACAATCGGCGATGTACCCTTGCTCGAAACGGGTGAGTGCCGTGACCCGGTCGCCTTGCGGGGTCTTGCGTAGGATGTAAAGATTGCGCCCGACACGCATGGTGGGAGCGGGGTTGTTGACGGTGTAGGTTTGCCGCCAGGGATCGACGCCACCCTGGGCGTTGAAGTTCGAACGCATTTTCTTTTCGCCTTTGATAAAGACGTAGGCCTTTGGTGGTGCGATTTGGCTCTCGGTTGGCAATGGCTGTGACGAAGGAGCGGGGGCGACGTTGGCCATACGGGGATCGACCTCGCTGTGATCGAGGAGCCCTTTTTGCCAGAGGATTTCACGGGCAAGCGTCCGGATGCTCTGGAAGGGGTGCGTCTTTTCGGCGGTCTTCAGGGCGTCGAGAGCGACGGGTGTCCCCAACTCAATGAGTGCCTGTGCTGCGGCGTAGCGGATGTCGATGACGTTACGATCGTCGTCGAGTATTTCGATGAGGAGTTGGGCGTGTGGGGTGGCGTTGAGTCGCCCCAATGCGCGGATACAGGCTTCGCGCCAGCGAGGGGCGGGGTCGTCATATTCGCTGTGTTCGAGGACGCCGGAGAACCCATACTCGGCTTCCCTGGGGGCGTTGACGAGGAGCGTTGCGATGGACTCGACGGCTTCTTGTGCGTCAAGGAACATGAGCGCTTTGATCGCATTGATGCGGAACCAGCCGTTATCGTGTGTGAGGAGTTCGAGGAGTTGCGGGATGTATTTGGGATCACGGCATAGCGCGGGAAGCCAGGCGGCCGCATTGGGCACATCGCCGACTGAACGCCGTGCGAGATGGGCGATAAGCTGATCGGTCGTGGGATGATCCTGGGCGATCGGCGCGGGTTTGAGGGTGAACCAAGAGTGGTAATCATCGGCCGCGGCGAAGACGGCAACGGTGGGCGTATCCGCGAGGTCGGCTTTTTGCAGGAGATAGGCGGTAATGTGCTCGAACGATTCGGGTTCGTAGAGCATGCCGCCATCCCAATCGGAGGGGAGGTTGGCCAGGAGATGAGGCGCGATACCGCGTAGGGCCGTGCGGTGTTCTGGGTCGTCGGTGACAAGGCGGGTGAGGGCCTGGGCGATGGCGTAGGGGGTTTCAAGCATGCGGTCCTGCGTGTTGTCGCCGGTGAAGCAGTCGTCGACCGGCGACTTGATGGGTTTGGCGAAGGGGTTATTGAGATCACGTGAGAAGAGGGGGTAGGCGGCGATAAGCGGTGCAACGGCATCGGTCGAACCGAAATCGCCGAGAGCGTCGGCGGCGTAACGCGCCCAGTCGGGGGAATCGAGCAACCCGATCAGAAGGACCAAGGCTTGAGGATTGCGCAGCCTGCCGAGGCTCCGTATGCAGGATTGAGCGACGTGTTTATCTAGGTTGTCGAGAGAATCGTATTCGCGTTGGTGGTAGGGTTTGAAAGCGTGGAGTAGTGCTGGCGTGGCTTCGCCGCCGCCAAGTGAGCCGAGGGCGCGTGCGGCGCGGAGGCGAACTTCGGAGGTGGGATCGTTGATCATGTTCAGGAGTTGGGTGGGTGTGTGGACGGCCGGAGCCGAGGCCCACCAGGATTGCCAGGGATTGATATGAGTGGCGCGGGTTGCATCGTCGGCCAGGGCATCGAACGGGAACTCCATACCGGTAAGGTTATTAAGGGATACGCATGCGGCCTGACGGACGACCCAGTCCCGATCCTCCAGCGCTTTGATGAGATGGGTGATGGAGGCGCGGTCGCCGCACCAGGCGAGGGCGAGAGCGGCTTCGCGGCGGACATTGGGGTCTCTGTCTCCCAGCACGGCGACCAGTGCGTCGGCGGATTCGTAGGCGCGCATGAAGCCCAGGGCCTCGGCGGCTCCGGCCCGCTTGGCAGAAGCATCGGATTGGAGGGCGTTGATCTGCTCGGCAACCTGCCCATCGAACGGATTATTGGAATAGGCGCTCGAACGGAGTGAGTTGGCAGAGTCAAGAGCGGCGGTGCGCGCGCCGCCGTGCAGTAACAGGCTTAATGCTATGATGAAGCCGATGGAAAGGAGTGCTTTATTCATGGCCTGGCCCTTTAAATCTGATCGGGACGAATTCAACTTACAAGTGCAACAAACGAGTGTATTTCATTATGCCACTAATCTGATCGATTCAAAGTATATTTTCACTGGTGTGGCATGGTCAATTAACTCTCTCGGTCGTGTACTTAATCTACCTATAACAAACGTTGATTGGGATCGGGTTTGAGGGGGGAACGGAAGCTTTTTGGGAAAATACTGACGGATGAAGCCAATTGTGCTTGTCAAGGGCCAATGGGACCGCCTTAGTTGATGAAACGACAACAGTGTTCCAGCCAGGAACTATGCCGTGTAGCGCAAATAACATCGTCACATAACTCATTCATTGACACTGACTTAAGGTTGTGGCGGATGAACGCGGTTGGCGGTCGGACGAGTATTTACACCGCACGGGGTTGTCTTGATTGAGGCCAAGGGAGGATAATGCCACGATCCGACGCACCTTGCTTCGCAGTTTTGTTTCCAAGGCGGCTCTGCCTGACGACATTCTGGAGGCCGAACGTGAGGGCAGGCACTGCGTGTAACTGACGGGCAACGCTGAAACATGATCAGGATTCATCAACCCTATTTTGAGGAGATTACCATGATGCTCAAACGGTTTGTCTCGACATGCGTTTTTTTGCTGCTCGCGGTTTCGCACCCGGCGGCTGTGCGTGCGGCTCAGGATGAACCGCACGACCTGAAGATTTTTTCCGGCGAGCCACGATTGGTGATCGTGCATGGCTATTCGACGTCCACACACTGGTGGGCGTTCTTGCAACACAAGATCGATCGCTATATGCGTGGTCCAAACGGTCGCGTGGTCGAGGTACAGCTGTGCAATAAAGGCGGCACACCGATTGCCAAATGGATGAACGTTGAAACTGGCGTACCCTCCGATGCCTGGCAGAGGCGCTTCAGGCCCATGATTCAGTCCGAAAAGGGCAAGCGGCCGGTGATTGTCTTGGCCCAGCAGTCGCTGCAATGGGCCTTTACCGATCGGGCTGCGGGAATCCGCAACGATCGGGACGCGCAGCGTATCCGCCGCGGTGCCGACGTCATCGAACAATACGGACAACGCATACTCGACGATGGCGCCGCCGCCGTGTTCGTCGCCATGCATATCTACAAAATCAGTATGGAGCCGGAGATTGGCAATGAACGGTTGGCGCTGGCGGAACTGATGCGGCGCAAACCAAAGGGGATCTTCTCCGGGCCGGATGTATGGGAGCCGACCAGCAAGCAGCACCCGTTGGCCTTTGACCGCGACAGGGTACATCCCAACTATATAGGCGCGGAGATGATGGCTCATTATTGGTTCGCCTCGCTACTGGAGCACGATGGCCTGGAAGTGCCCGCCTGGAGCCGCCAAGAGATGGAAGATGCGATCGCCAACAAACCACTGGGCATCACCCGAGCGCGCGATGCCTTTGCACAGCTGCTCAGGGATTGGCAGATTACTCGCCGCCCCTCGCGGCAGACTGCCGGTTCACAGACGCCCGGTGGAAACCGAGGCCTCTCGCAGCGCGTCCTCGATCGTTACGATAAGGACGGCGATGGCCAATTAAGCCAAGAGGAGCAAGCCGCGTTCGACCGTGCCCGCAAGAAGCGAAGCGAGCAAACCGATAGGCCAAACCGATGAATGTCGCCCATTGGGACCGGCAAAAAATAACTTGGACTTTTGAAAGCCCGATTGCACCCCATCTTGGATCGCTTCTCAATCGCAAAATCCGCGACGTAGGACAGCTACGCCTGTGGTTTCGCTCAATCGGGCGCGACCCAATATGGGGCACACTTGAACCCCAAATTGTCCAATTTATTTCTTGCCGATCCCATTGGATGGCATTTGGTTCATTCTGTAGTTGTCAAGGGCCA
>JADFHU010000747.1 GCA_022567055.1 Planctomycetota bacterium | reverse complement strand
CATCGGGACCCCACTGGAAATTATTGATCGAATGTTCCACATCTTCGCCGCCAAATCCATGAAGCACCATGCGGAATTCGTCGGCTCTATTGTCTCGGTTGGAATCCTTGACGTGGATGAGGCGCGGGGTTTGTGAAATATAGACGCCGCCATGGCCCAGGGCAAAGCCGTGGATCATATCGAGTCGGTCGATGAAGACGGAGTGTTTGTCTGCCCGACCGTCATGATCGTTATCTTCGAGAATGACGATCGAATCACTTGGCGGCACGCCGACTTCCGGGTGGGGCCATGTCGGTGAATTGGCGACCCAAAGACGCCCTTGAGCATCAAAATGCATCGCCACCGGATTGGCAATGGGAAAATCTTCCTCTGATGCATAGAGATTGATCTCGTACCCTTTCGCCAAATGGAATGCCTTTTGGGCTTCATCCGGAATCAAGACATCCCCCCGTCCTTCATGTTCATCTCCGCCTCTTTTGACGACTTCACCCATCTCAGGCACGCGTATCCCGGTATACTTCGGCGTGGAAGACCAGAGGGGCGGGCCAGAAGGAACCTGACGCCATACCTCCCCGGGTCTCGGTTTGTCCATGCGCCAAATCCTCCGGTCCATCTGCCCAACGATATCGTAGAGCTGATCCAGTTCCTCGGGCATTCTTTCGGCACCGGGAAGCCGGTTTCGCCCTCCGTGGAGGTATTCCATGTTGGGCGGCCGCCAATGGAAGAAGAAACTGTAATTCTTGTCATAGATTGCCCGGGCCAATTTTTCAAAATCGGAAGATTTGGTTTCATCCGGCGGGTCGATTTTTTCTACCAGACCCAGCGAGCGGGCCAGAAGCTGACTGACTCGCCAATAACCATAAGCCGTCAGATGGATTCCATTGGAGGTCAGTTTTTTTGGGGAAGGCAATGCGAACATTTGGCCTGAAGGGGTGAACAGATCTACAAATAGGATGTTTCGTCCTTTTGCTACTTTAGCCATGCTCTTTGTATAGAGTTCGAGACTTTTGTTATGTTCGCGACCATCGGGAAGAAAACCGCCAAGGTTTTGGTGCGCGACGGGCGAGATCAATACAATTTGTGGCGATGATTCGCCATTGTAATGATGCGCATGAAGGTCTTGAATAAGCGTTCCCAGATCAATTTCAAATTGCGAGAGTCCATCGGCTCCCGCGAACGACTCGTTCATCCCAAAGCAAGCGAAGATCACATCCGCTTTCTCCTGGGTCAATGAGCGATGCCGGTCGCCAAACCCCTTCGGGCGCGGCCGCAAGGCCACCTCATCGGCGGACCACCCCATGTGACGGATCTTTAATTGATGGTGAGGGTATTTGCTATGCAGACACATTTCGAAATAACCAAACAGCCCCATTCGTTCCGCGAAGGTATTGCCAATGAAAACGATGCTGTCTCCGGAAACAATTCGAAGCGCTGGGCTCTCAGCCTCGGCGGCCAGACTGAGGGAGTAGATCGAGGTGAAAGAACTAGCAAACACCAGAAGAAATCCAAGCCGACTCGTCAACGAAGAAACGTGATTGGAATTGTGGATGGTTTTCATTTGCGTATCCTGAGACATTCTACGCTATCGAAATCGCCAGTCACCCGTACCTGGCGGTTCAATCTGCGGCCGCGCTTCGGTACGGCATGTCGCTAGGATGCTCCTGATCTTGGCCATGACCTCCGGATGTTGATCCGCTACGTTGGTGGTTTCACTTTCGTCGGTCGCCAAGTTAAAGAGTTCGATCGGTTTGGCCGGGTTCATTTGCACCGCTTTCCAATCGCCCATCCGCAGGCCTCTGCGAATCCGCTTGCCGGCCCCCAGTTCCCAGTACATGAACTCATGCCTCTGCTGCTGGCGGCCGACGGCTTCTTCGCCCAGGATTGCCGGCAGGACTGAGATCCCATCGATATCCGGGGGAAGGTCCCCTTGCACCCCCACCAATTCGGCCAATGTCGGCATTACGTCGGCAAAGTACCAGGGCAGGTCGCTACTCGAGTTCGGCCTGATGTGGCTGGCCCAACGCACGATCATGGGTACTCTGATGCCGCCTTCGTACATCATGCCCTTCGCACCGCGCAGATGCATATTGCCCCGGAAGAAATCCAGATCCGGACCGCCGCTGCCCTGCGCGCCGTTGTCAGAGGTGAAAAAGACGATGGTCTTTTCGTCAAGATCCAAGCGTTTCAGCAGGGTCATGATTTGCCCGACGCTGCGATCAAGTCGCGTGATCATCGCCGCATAGGCCGCCCGGGGCTGCCGCTGATCCTGGTAATGTTTGCTTTCGGTGACGTAGGGATTTGGTTCGAGGAACTTGCCCGCATATTCCGAGAGCGAGTCATCGGGTACGAGCAACTCGGTGTGTGGGATGGTGTAGGGGACGTAGCAGAAGAACGGTTCGTCGCGGTGTTCCTGGATGAAGTCGAGTACCTTCGTCTGGATCTCATCGTGGGCGTACTGACCACGCTCCACGCCGGTCAGTCCGTCAGACGCGCGGCCTGAGTTGCCAGGCAGGTAGTACTTGCGATCGTTGTGCCAGAGATAGGCCGGATAGTAGGAGTGGGCGTGAACCTGGTCGTAATATCCGAAGAACGTGTCGAATCCCTGCCGGGTCGCCATGCCGGGTGAGTGAGCGTCTCCCACGCCCCATTTCCCGAAACAGCCCGTGGCATAGCCGGCCTTCTTCAGCACCTCGGCAACGGTGACATCCTCGTCCAACAGGGGGATTCCGCCGCTGTTGCCGCGTACCGAGGTGTGTCCCATGTGATAACCGGTCATCAGCACGCTGCGGCAGGGGGCGCACACCGCGCATCCGGCATAGACCTGGCTAAAGTACAGCCCCTCCGCGCGCAACTGGTCAATGTGGGGTGTCTGAATCTTGGTCTGGCCGTTGAATCCAAGGTGCCCGGTCCCCAGGTC
>JADFHU010000112.1 GCA_022567055.1 Planctomycetota bacterium | reverse complement strand
GGTTGGTGCTGGCGTGGAGGTATCCCGTGGAGCAACCCGGGTGGTGGTACCTGCTTGGCACCATCGTGCTCCATGTTCTCTATTTTTTGCTGTTGGGGCGGAGCTACACTCATGCGGACCTTTCGGTGGTCTATCCCATAGCGCGGGGATTTGGCCCGGCCCTTGCCCCGGTGCTCGGGGTGCTTTTGCTGGACGAAACCGTTGCGTTGCCGGCCGTTGTGGGTATAGTCAGCGTGGTGTTGGGTATCTACACCATCTACTGGTGGGGAAACCTGGCCCGGAACTTGAGAAACAGGGCATTGTAGGCGGCTTCAAAGAGGCCAGCGGCGTAGTCGTGGACGGGGATCACATTATCGTTGCGGATGCGGGGAACAATCGCCTGCGGGTTTGCACGATAGACGGCAAGCAGGTCGCATCGATTACGCATTATATGGACAAGGGAACGAAGAAGCCGATGTTCGGTCCGACCGCGCTGGCCATGGATCGCGACAAATGCCTCTATGTGCTCATCGGTTCCCAGGAAAGGCCTGAGGACCCAAGAAGTGAACGTTCCAAGAAGGCAGTACAGAAAACGTTGGAAACCGCGGCCTTCGAAGAGCTTCCGCCTCCGCGCACAGTGATCAAGTTGAGAGGCTGGAATACGCCCGAGTTGCTGGCCAAATCCGCGCCTGTGCATACGTATGTTATGCAGATAGCGGTCGATGCCGGCGTGTCGCCGCCGCTGGTCTGGGTGGCCAACGGCGACGGGCCGGGAAGTCTGCAGCAACTATCAGGTGAAGATCTTTCTCTGAAAGCGCAATGGCAGGATGATGGCAACACCCTGTCCAACCCGAGGCAGGCCAGTAGTATGCCCATCTTGAATATTGATCCTGAAACGGGGCACGTGTATGTGGAAGACGATGCCACCTACCGTTCCAAGAAGTTCGGCACCGTGTATCGCCTGGATCAACAGGGAAACATACTGAAGCAATGGGATCCATTTTTCATTGACATCGAGGAGACTGGAATTTTATCGGCATGGGGGGCCATCAATCTCGAGCGCGGCTTCCGCTATCCGGACGAACCCCTGTTCCTGGATTCCGTATTCGGAAAGGATGGCAGGATTTACCGGTGGAAACTCGGTGAAAACGGCATCAGCATCCTGCGCTTTGACCGCGCCGGCAAGCCGGTTCCTTTCGCGTCCACGGGAAAGAACGAGTTGTTTGTGGATACGGCTTCCGTCAAGAGCAGGTTTTACAAGAATGCCGGCCTCGCGAAGTGGTGGACTTGCTGGTGGGATATCTATCCTGGGATGGACGTGGATAGTGAGGGCAATATTTACTATCTCAACAAGCAGGATCGGTACGTGGAATCGGGGATGGTGTTGCCGAATTTTGCCTTGTACCGGCAACTCGACGTCTATGATTCCACCGGCAAGCTGAAACAAAAAGCTCTGCTGGATCTTACCAGTGTGAAGGGCATTCAGGTCGATAAGCAGGGCTACTTGTACATCGTCCATATTCCCACCGACGGTAATCCTCCCCCAAAACGTGTCAACCGAGCCGATGCCAGAAAGCCCAAGCGGTGGCCGATGAGGCCTTATGCCGTGTCGAAGTTTGCGCCAACCGGTGGAGAACCGCTTTGGTCGCAACCATGGGATGGCAATCATGGAATGGGTTTCATCCCGCCGAATCCTCACTGCATTTGCAGCACCCATCGGATCAACCAGGCGCTGGATGACAAAGGCTACCTATACATGGCGACCAAATACAGCGTCCAGGTTATTGATACGGAGACGGGTAAGGTCGTTGGTGAATTCGGCAGCTATGGCAACGCAGACTGCAAAGGAAAGGGCAGCAAGTATCCTCATCCCGAGCTGCCGTTTGGAAGCATTTCCAGTCTGGCCGTATGGAAAGACAAGCTGTTTGTCATGGATGTCCTAAACCGGCGCCTCGTGAAATGTAATATTACCTATGACCCGGCATTGAAAAGCGCGAAGTAAACGTTCGCATCACTCGGCAGGCGTAGACCCACGCGTGCAGCGTATGATGACAAATGTGTTCAATCGGTTTATCAAGTAAACGCCAGCAAATGGACAAGGAACAGTTGAAATGAAAATCCTAGCAACCCTTTTCACAGCAATATTGCTGATGCAGAGTACAGTCCGCGCCGAAGAACCGTGGCGTTTCATTAATCTCGCCGATTGGCATGGGGCGGAGAAGTATGTCTACTCCAACAGATTAGCCGGGAGGCCAGACTCCAACGTCGACAGCCTGAGAATGCTCAAGGAGAATTACGGCGGCGAACTGGTCATGATGCCCGGTGATGCCTGTAGAGGGCACTGGGACACGAAGCAGCACATCAAAAGTTTCAATCCAGCACTCACGCCCGCAGAAGCCATCCTCCAGTCCGGCGAACGCTGCTATGCCGGCATGGTCAACGCGTTCAACGAAGCGGGATATTCCAAGCTCCTGATGGCCGTCGGCGACCACGAAGTAGGCGACAACCCATGGCCTCCCGGAACGGCCGTCTCCAAACACCAGGCGGAATTCCGCAAAGCATTTGCCAATGGGTTCAACGTTAACCCCGACGGCGGGCAGTTCAAATACGACAAGCCCATCGGCGAGGCCGCATCGCGCCCCCTGGGAACAAAGTACGAAGAAACGTCCTACGCCTACCAACACAAGAACGTCCTCTTCGTTACGGTCGACGTGTTTCATCAGGAGGACCCGGATAAGCAAATCGGCCGCCAGGGAAGCGTCACCGGCACCGTAGTCGGCAAGCACCTGGCGTGGCTGGATCACGTCCTGTCCGAGGCCCGCAAGGACGACAGCATCAAGCACGTCTTCGTTCAATCCCACCTCCCGGTGCTCCAGCCCGTCCGTAGAGTCAACAGCAGCGGCATGCTCATGGACGGCGAAATGGAAAGCGACTTTTGGAAGACGCTCCGCAAGCACAACGTCGATATCTACTTCGCCGGTGAAGTGCATTCCAACACGGTGACCAAGGATCCCAAGTCGGATCTCGTCCAGGTCGTCACGCGCGGCAGATGGCTGAACAACTTCGCCACGGTCGATATCACGGATGATAAAATAGACCTTACCCTTTACAACCAGATCTCGCGCAAGGTAACCGACGGGAAGTTCGAGGTCTACGGGAAACTCGTCATTGATAAGTCAGCGGAAAAAACGACGTTCCGAGATGAGGGCGAGTTTACATTCCTCGACCGCGAAGCACCGATGCTCCATTTTGATTTTGAAGAGAACTTCGCCATGAAGGATCGGATCGTCCTCGGGTTTTCACTTCGTCAAGGCGGAAATCCGTTCAAGAGCGAGGTTAACATTGGCGGAATCACCTGCGACCGTTCCTTCCGGAACCAAGGTGCGTTCGGGCGAAACTACGATGCCCAAAACGGCAATATTGAATTGGCCGCCGACGGGCCACGGGGTAAAGCCGGCGTGTTCAAACCCGATAGTCAGATGGCCGTCTATGGAGCCGGACCTTACAGTTATGGAAACACGGTCTCTTACGCGCTCTGGATGAAGACCACCTCGGAAGAGGATATGATGCTCATCAACACAGGAAGGGCAGGATTAGAGCGTGGACTCATGAACCTCAACCTGAACGATGCTAAGCCGGAGCTCCTGATGGCGGACGATGTGCGCTTGATCGCCAAGGGCCAGAAACTCAACGACGGAAAGTGGCACCATATCGCAGTGTCCATGCCCAGGAAAGACTGCAAGCTCTCCGAAGTCCAGTTCTACGTCGATGGCCAACCCGTCGAATCCGAAGTCCTTGGAAAGGACAATCCCATCAACGTCAGCATGGTCAACAAGGTCAGTGTCGGCGGGCCAGGCCACGAAAACGGCAGGTCTCCCTTCGCAGAATTCATGCATGGTAAGCTTGGCATCAAGCCATTCGAAGGCTCACTCGACGAAGTCTCCGTCTGGGCCCGTGCGCTTACCGCCACAGAAGTCGCCGAGCTGGCGAAATAAGGAAAAGAATTCCATCAATGACTCTGGCAAATAGGGGCACAAGCCCAGAAATTCAGAAAGAGTTACGGAATGTATAAAAGGGCGATTGTTGTTCTTATGGCAGTACTGGCCTTCGCCATTAACGCGCAGGCTGCCGATGGGCCTGCGAATGTCGTGTTGCTTATCTCAGACGATCAGAGCTGGACCGATTATGGTTTTATGGGGCATCCGCATGTGCAAACCCCGAACCTTGATCGCTTGGCGGGGGCCGGCCTCCTGTACGAACGCGGCTATGTCACTGCTCCGCTATGCCGCGCTTCACTTGCGAGTATCGTGACTGGACTCTATCCGCACCAAGACGGTATACGTAACAACGATCCGAAGATGCCGAATGGGGCGCGCAGAGGCACGATTATGAAGAATGACCCGGACCTGTGGAGGGAAATGCGTGCGCGAATGGAGGCACCCATGCTGGAACATCCGTCCCTTGTTAAAGTCCTGAAGGAGAATGGATACGCGACACTGCAAACCGGAAAATGGTGGGAAGGCAATCCCCTGAATCACGGGTTCACGGATGCCATGATCCAGGGCGACACGGCGACGCCGGTCTGACCATTGGACGTAAGACGATGCAGCCGATCTACGACTTCGTTGAGAAGGCCGAGGAAAATGATCAGCCGTTCTTTGTCTGGTACGGTGTCTTTCTCCCACACGCTCCGCATGATGCACCGCAACGTCTGTTCGACAAGTACAAGGACATCGCGCCGAACGAGCCAACGGCATGGTATTGGGCCAATGTCGAATGGCTCGATGAGGGCTGCGGCCAGCTGGTCGATTACCTAAAGAAGAAGAACCTCTACGAGAATACGATCTTTGTTTTCACCTCCGACAACGGATGGGTGCCGCATCCGAAGACGCGCAACCAATTCATCCGCTCCAAGATGGGACCCTACGAGGCGGGTATCCGCACGCCGATGTTTATTACCCACGAAGGTGAGATTGAGTCGCGGCGCGACACGGAAACCTTGGCGAGCAACATCGATATTGCGCCGACCATTCTGCGCGCCTGCGGCATTGAACCGCCGAAGACGATGAGCGGGCTCGACCTGCGCGATCCGGCGGCGTTAGAGAAGAGAAATCGCGTTTTTGTTGATGTGTACGAACACAACGGCAATCTTGATCGGCGCGATGATCTCGAAGATGGATTGATGGCCCACGTGGTCATCCATGGCTGGGACAAATTGGTTGCCCTTCCCGAGAATGGCGGTGCCATCCGGTCCCGCCAGATCCCACTTTCCGACAGGGACGAACTCTATTATGATCTTAAGAGCGATCCCGATGATCGCAACGACTTGGCATCAGAGAATGCGGAGAAGGTCGAGCAATTGTCAGACATGATTGACACGTGGATGAAGGCAACCCCGAAGATGAACAGCAAGTAACCGAAGAAAAAAAGTCAGCAGCGGAGAAGCGTATGACAAACGAATTGAAAGCACAGCTCAGCGCCTACGATTGGGGTGGCGACCGGGGGGCGCTGTACGAACTGGATGAGCTGATCAAAGCCACCCAGGGCGACGCGGAGAAGTTGGCGGAGATAGAGCAAGCCCTGCTTGAGGTGCTTGCGTCGGGCGTGAAGACCGCAGCGGTGGACTATATCTGTCGACAGCTTGCGCTGATAGGCACCCGTCGTGCTGTACCTGCCCTTGCCAAACTGCTGCAGGACGAGGACTTGTTTGACCGTACGCTCTATGCCCTGCAAGCCATCCCCGAGGAAGCCGCAGGCGAAGCCTTGCGGACGGCGCTTCCCGCCGCCGAGGGCCATCTGCGTGTGGGTATTGTCAACTGCCTGGGTGAGCGGCATGACAAGAAAGCCGTTCCCGCGCTGGCCACACTGCGCGACGACTCCGATGCCACACTCTCACGCGCCGTCGAATCGGCGCTCCGCAAGATAGCCCACTAAGCCGGCCTCAACCAACCAGGGAGATAGCCCATGTCGCGGACAACCAACAAGAAAGAAGGCCGGAAGAGCCTTGTTAACAGGCGTGAATTCATTGCTGCGGCGGCGGGCGCCATTGCCGCTCCGCTAATTCTCCCCGCATGCGTCTTAGGCCGGGAAGGCCACGTGGCCCCGAGCAACCGGATCGCCGTGGCGCAGATCGGCACGGGAAGAAATGGGCGGGGACACACTCGGCGCCTCGGGCGGGATCCCATGGTGGAATTCCTGGCGGTCTGCGATGTCGACCAAACCCGCCGCCAGAACGCGAAGGGCTCGGTCGATTCCTACCGTGGAGAGCGCCGTTCCTCCTGCAAGGCCTACAACGACTATCGCGATGTTCTGGCACGCGACGATATCGACGCCGTCGTCATTGCCACCCCGGACCACTGGCACACCCCCATCTCGATCCATGCTGCCGAAGCCGGGAAGGACATCTACTGCGAGAAGCCCGTATCGCTCACCATCAACGAAGGACGGCAACTCGTGCAAGCAGTCGAGCGCCATGGCCGGGTCTTTCAGAATGGGAGCCAATACCGAACCCGGCCTGGAATTCGGCGGCCTTGCGATTTCATTCGCAAAGGGGGGCTCGGCAAGATCAAGTCGGTCTTCACCATCTGGCATTCCATGAAAGGCCAATTGAGCTCCCAGCGATTCAAGCCCTATGCCGCGTGTATCAACCCCGAAGTGATGGGGCGCCACTATACGCCGTTGGACTTCGCCTTGCCCGGCGAACCGGTGCCGGAGGGCCTGGATTGGGATCTGTGGGTCGGACCGGCCCTATGGCGGCCCTATAACTCCCTCTGCCACGTCAATCCCATGCCGGGTGTCGTGCCGTGGTCTTTTTGCGAGGGTTTTGGCGTGGCGGCGTCCACGGGATACCACTCCCACTCCACGGACGTTCTCCATTATGCGCTCGGATATGAAGAAAGCGGTCCCGTCGAAATCATTCACCCCAATAGCAACGAGTTTCCCACCCTCACCTGCCGCTACGCCAACGGCGAGTTGCTTCACTTGGTCGAGGGATGGAACAAGGTCAAGGAGCTTTATGGCGGCGTTCCCGAAGACGCAAAGCTTGACGGCAACTTCGGCGGTGTGGTCGTGGGCGAGCGCGGCTGGCTCACCACCATGTCCAATGCGCCGATTACCGGCGGTCCGACCGCGCTCATGGAAGAGTACAATCGCCCTGAGCACGATGTCGACATGGGCGGAATAAGCCACCACGCAAACTGGTTCGATTGCATAAAGACCCGCGAGAAGCCCTATTCCCATGAGGAGATCGGTCACCGCGCGGCCTCACTGGGGCATCTTACGATTATCGCGTACAAACTAGGGCGTTCGTTGAAGTGGGATCCCGTGCGCGAAGTATTCCCAGAAGACGAACAGGCAAACCGCCTGTTGCGCCGTGCCAAACGCGCCCCCTGGCACCTCTAAGAGGAGAATGATGTGGCTGTCCGCAAATTCGTAATCTGTTGTCTCTTGTGTCTGGCCGTAATCTGTTGTCTCTTGTGTCTGGCGTTTCCGTGTTTTTCTGAAGCGGCCGCGCCGGCGAAGGAGGATAATGCGGTGGCGGGCGTGGTTCCCATCCCAATCGAGTTGCCCCAACCCAGTTTCATAGGCACGCCTCTGGATTACCGGAGCAAACGCCTCGAGCCGCCCTCGTTCCGGATGCGAAAGCCTTTCCTCACGCCGAAGGGCACGTTAAACGCCGCGCTTAAAAAAACAGTCACCACAAGCGAAATACCTTTAATCGGAAAGGTGAGCCAAATCGTCGATGGGAAGAAACAACACAATAAAAAATTCCTGGTGG
Organism: Planctomycetota bacterium; assembly: GCA_022567055.1. Classification (GTDB taxonomy): domain Bacteria; phylum Planctomycetota; class Phycisphaerae; order Sedimentisphaerales; family Anaerobacaceae; genus JAIPFM01. The sequence goes on along the minus strand of JADFHU010000112.1, from coordinate 3,413 downwards.
AACTCCCGAACGGACCTCAGTGGATCCAGATCGATTTAGGCGCTCCGCATCACGTCCACGCAATCATTGTGTGGCACTACCATGAATCCGAAAGGGTCTACTTCGATTTTGCCGTGATGACGGCCATGGACGAAAAGCTCAGCCAGGAAGTAACGACACACTACAACAACGATCACGACAACTCCTCCGGCCTGGGCGTGGGAAAGGACAGAGAATACGTGGAAGATTTTCAAGGCCGTTTGGTGGACGCGAAAGGCGCGCGCGCCAGATACGTGCGCCTGAACACCAACGGAAACACGACCAATGACCTCAACCACTACATCGAAGTGGAGGTTTGGGCTAGGCCCACGGGTGAGTGAGCCGTATGTCCAGGCGAATGAGAAACTTGTAGACGACTTCACCTGGAACCGGTCGTGACTCAGAACGATGAATACGTACAGCATCCGAAAGCGAATCGTTGGCACAACAAGGCGATGGCAGGCAATATTTGCAGCAAAATTGCAAATTATAAAGAGAGATAGGGCAAAAATAGGGGACAGCGGAGCTGGTGAAAAAGTCACATCACTCACACTCAGCAAAGATCGTCGAAAAAACAACCGCCCAGGATCGCTCCTTAGCCACTTTCACCACTCAAGTGGACTCAAACACCGGTCATACAATTAGTCGCGCAGGGGTATTGGAGGTTTTTCACCAGCTCCACTGTCCCTATTTATCCCCAAAGGTCATGACGTGCCCTGGGGCACGGGCGTGGGCAGAACGCGCGTGTTCATCGAGGAAGTTCATCGGCAGGGCATTAAGCCCAAAATGTTCGGACTCGAGTGCTCCTATGACTGGCTTGACTCGATGCCCGAGGCCGAAGAGTCGGCACGGTTCTTTGACTAAGTGACGCTGGATCTGGCGAAATCGATAGCCGTGAGAAGTGCTTCCTACGAAATAAGTTGATTTGAACGTAAACCTTTCGAAAAGGAGACAATAGAATGAGTAAATCAAACAACCAATCAGGCGGGTCGGGTCGGCGCGCCCTGCTCAAAGGCATGGCCGCTGCTATTCTGGGTCTTGCCATCGGCGCCGCCACGCTCATGCCCTCCGCCGCGCGGGCGGCCGAACAAAGACGGCCCAACATTATCCTCATGTTCGCCGATGATCAGGCCAAGGAGAGCATGGGCTATACGGGCAATACCGTCATCCAGACGCCCAACATGGATCGCTTGGCGGGGGACGGCGTGTTTTTCGAGAACGCCTTCGTCACAACACCTATCTGCGCTGTCTCCCGGGCGAGCATCCTCACGGGCCAGCACATGCGGCGGCACGGCATCGAGGATTTTGCTACACCCTTGTCGGACGAGGCCCTCGACCACACCTATCCTGTTCTCTTGCGCGACGCCGGCTACCGCACGGCTTTCCTCGGCAAATTCGCCGTTGGCAACCCCAAGCCGGAACATGCGAAGCGCGCCCTGCCGGCCCACCGCTTCGACATGTGGTATGGCTTCCCGCAGAACATCAATTTCAAGCAGGAGGTGGACGGCGAGGAGCGTTATCTCACCGATGAGATGACCACCCGCGCCATCGAGTTCATGCAGTCCACACCCAAGGACCAGCCGTTCTGCATCACCATGGCCTACAAGGAACCGCACGGGCCCTTGAACTACCTCACCCCCGACTTCCAGGACTATTACAAGGATGTCGAGATACCGCAGCCCAAAACGATGACCCGGGAGGCCTACGACAAGATGCCGGCCTTCGTCCGCCACTCGCTCAACGGTTCGGGCGACGAGTCCCGTTTCGTCACGAATCCCGAGTACTTCCAGCAGAGTAACCGGATGCTCTACGCCTATATCTCCAAGATGGACCAGTCCGTGGGGACCATCATCGATGCCGTCCATGCCATGGGTATCGCGGATAACACGGTGATCATCTACTCCTCGGACCACGGCAGCTTCCAGGGCGCCCACGGCCTCAAGGGCAAGTGGCTGCTTTACGAGGAGTCCATCAGCGTTCCCCTGATTGTTTGGGACGGGCGCCTGCCGGAGAACCGGCGGGGCGTGCGTCACGATGCCATGGCCCTCAATATCGATTGGGCCCCCACCATGCTGGACTACGCGGGGGTGGATATCCCGGAGCGCATGCAGGGCAAGAGTCTGCGGCCCGTGGTGGAGGGGGATGCGGAGTCCCTTCGGGACGACGCCTATTTCGAACACACCTTTAAGCGTCCCCCCAAGTTCATCATCTGTGTTTCAGAGGGCATCCGCACGGAGCGGTGGAAGTATATCCGCTACCCCAAGCAGGAGCCGGTGTACGAGGAGCTCTTCGACCTGGAGAAGGACCCGGTCGAGTTGGAAAACCTGGTGGATGACGCCAAGCATGCCGCCACCTTGGCCCGGCTGCGGGCGCGTTGCGATGAATATCGTGGATCGCTGGAGTGACCGTGTTCGGCCAGTGCCTGAAATATGACGTCAACGAAATGACCGACCTGAAATTCAGCTACGCAGAAAAGACCGTTGAGATGAAAGAAGCCTTGTCCAAGTGGCAAAGCGACACGAATGCACAGAATCCCGTGCCGAACCCCGACTTCGATCCTGGGCGACGTTACGAATGGGAAAACACCCGGATCGGAAGTAAAGGAATCAGAGATGAAACTTAGCACCTATGTATGCACACTCGCCGTAGCCGTTTTGCTGTCAATATCCGCAGAAGCCGCGCCCCCCGGTGGACAGAGCCAGGAGAGGCCAAACGTCGTCGTCATCATGGTCGACGACCTCGGATTCTCGGACATCGGCTGCTATGGTTCCGAGATTGAGACCCCAAATCTCGATGCGCTTGCGGCGGACGGCTTGCGATTCTCCCAATTCTACAATACCGCGAAATGCCATTCGTCCCGAGTCTCGTTGCTCACCGGGCAGTACTGCATCGCAGCAGGAGATAAAGCCCTGTCCCACGCGGTGACCTCGGCTGAAGTGCTCAGAGATGCGGGCTACTTCACGGCGATGACCGGGAAGTGGCACCTGAAGAAGGAGCCCACCGATTTTGGCTTTGACCGGTATTTTGGTCACCTAAGCGGCGTATGTAATTATTTCAAGGGGGACGAGACCTTCCGCCTGAACGGTGAGCCCTGGAAAGTCCCGATGTCAGACTTCTACACTACGGTAGCGGATGTCGATTTCGCCTTGGATTTTCTGGAGGAAGCGAGAAAGAGCAAGAAACCGTTTTATCTCTACGTTGCCTTCAATGCGCCTCACTGTCCGCTGCAAGCGCTGCCGGATGACTACGCGAAATATAAGGGTCGCTATGACAGCGGATGGGACAAGGTGCGCGACGCGCGGATTGCCAAGCAGAAGAAACTGGGGCTACTGCCAATGGATTTGGAGCCTTCCCCGAGACCCCCTCATATCCGGGCATGGGACAAGCTAGTCCCG
>JADFHU010000111.1 GCA_022567055.1 Planctomycetota bacterium | reverse complement strand
GAGAGCGTCACCGGCTACAAGAACTCTAACTCGCGGATGATGCCTCGGCCGCCGCGCCATTGCCCGACCCCACCCGACTGGGGGCGCAGCGCGAAGCGGCGGAGACGCACGGGATAGCGTTGCTCCAGGACCTCGACGTCGGTGATACGGGTGTTGGTCATGTGTTGATGAACGCCGTCCGCGCCGGCGTGTCCTTCGATAGCACCGCAGCCACCGCCGATGGTCTCGTAGTAGCCGAATCGCTCATTGCCGAAGAGCAGGTTGTTCATGGTGCCCTGGCTGGCGGCCGCCACGCCGAAGGCCTTCAGGAGGGTATCCGTCAGACGTTGGGAGAGTTCGACGTTGCCGCCCGCCACGGCGGGACAAGTCTCGATCGCGCCGAAGGGCGGACAGAGGATGCCCTCCGGCAGGATCACGGTGATGGGGTCCAACATGCCGTCGTTCAGGGGGATGGGCTCATCGACCAAGAGCCGCAGCACATACATGATCACGCTGGTACAAACCGCCTCGGTCCCGTTGAGGTTGCCGGGATGCACGGCGGCGCTGCCGGTAAAATCGAGAGTCGCCTTGCCGGCGTTCTCTCGGGTCACGACCACCCGGAGTAAGGAGCCATCATCCAGCCGCTCCTCTGCCCGGTAGGAGGCCATCTCCAGGCCATCAATCATCCTGCTCACCTTGCCGGCGGCATTTTGGCGTAGGCGCGCGGCATAGTGACACAGGGTGTCGGCCCCCGAGCGCCGAGCCAGCCCGACCAGGTCACGCGCCCCCCGCTGATTGGCGGCGAGTTGGGCATTGAGGTCTGCCAGGTTCTCCGGCACCATTCGGGAGGGCCAAGGCCCTGCCTCGAGAAGGGTCCGCATTCCCTGCCAATCGGCTCTACCGCTCCGGAGGAGATAGAAGGGCTCGATCACCACACCCTCTTCGAGGAGCCGCGTGGCCTGGGGCGGCATGGAGCCCGGCGTCACGCCACCGATCTCGGCGTGGTGGGCCCGATTGATGCAGTAGCCGATCAACTCCCGCTCGATATAGACGGGACTGAGGAGCGTGACATCGGACAGGTGGGATCCGCCCCAAGCGGGGTGGTTGGTCACGATGGCATCGCCCGGTCCCAAACGATGCTTGGCCAGGATCCGCCGGGCGCAGAGGCCCATCCCACCGAGATGCACGGGGATGTGCTGGGCATTGGCGACGAGATAGCCTTGAGCATCGAGGAGGGCACAGGAGAAATCCAGGCGGTCCTTGACGTTCACCGAGCGGGCGGTACGCCGGAGCATGGCCCCCATCGATTCGGCCACCTGCTGCATGCGATTGGCGTAGAGTTCCAGGGCGGCCTGCTCGCTGCGCCCACCGTGCCTGTGCTCTTTCGGTCTGGCCCGCGTCTCGTTGAAGATCGCGGTGCCCGTGCCATCCACCGTCACTTGCCAATTTGCCTCGACAACGGCCGTGCTGTAGGAATCGACCAAGAGTGCCAGGCCCCGAATCTCCGCCCCAGGCTTTAACCGGTCACGATCGTATACCGGGATCCCACCGAGCTGCCGATCTGGCTGGGGACGGTAGGGCTCGATCGATCGCGTGTCTGTCTGGAACCAGGGCGTCGTCGTGGAGGCAGTCACGCGCAGATGCTCGACCTCCAGCACCCCCGCCTCATCCCAGTGACCATAGAGACCCTCATAGGCCGACCTAAACGCCTCCCGCAGCCCGTCCGAATAGGGGATCTCCAGGCTGCTGCTCTGTCCCTCGAAGCGGAGGAAGACACGTTTTTCATAGCATACGGCTTCGCCAACTCCCTCACTCGACAGGGCCGCCTGCGCCTCAGCCTGGAGGCAGTCTAATCGCTCCGGCAGTGCATGCTCCACGCTATCGAGCGGGGCGATCACGGCGCTTTCCGCGAAACGCTCGACCCGGGCCTGCCCCAGGCCGTAGGCACTTAGGAGCCCGGCGTCGGCCGGCAGCAGGATCCTCTTTATGCCCAGCAGGGAGGCCAGGGCGCAGGCGTGCATGCCCCCGGCGCCGCCGAAGGCGACCAGGGCAAAGCTGGCCGGTTCATAACCCTGGGCCACGGAAATTGTCTTGACGGCCCCCGCCATGATCTCGTTGGCGACGGCGAGGTAGCCGTCGATGAGCTGTTGCGGATTCGGTCGCGTCCCGGTCGCCGCCTCAATCTGATCGAGCCGCTCCTCCAAGGTCTGCCGGGCCCGCTCGGGATTGAGGGGCATCCCCATGCGGCTGGCGTCGAGGCGTCCGGCCAGCAGATTCACGTCGGTGATACAGAGAGGACCTCCCGCCCCGTAGCAGGCTGGACCCGGATCTGCCCCGGCGCTGGCAGGCCCTACGGTCAGCTTGTAGCCGTCGAAGCCGCAGATCGATCCGCCGCCGGCGGCCACGGTCTCTATCCTGAGGGCTGACGTGAACAGCGTGGTCGCCGCCACCGTCAGTTCATAGGTGTAGTCCAGCCCTCCGTCGTAGCGGGAGACATCGGTGGAGGTCCCACCCATATCGAAGGCGATGACCCGCGCGCAGCCGCACGCTCGACCGATGGCCGCGACGCCGACCACGCCGCCGGCAGGCCCGCTCAGCAGGCTGTCCATGGGACGAAAGGCCTCGGCCCGCACCAGGCCACCGGCACTGGTCATGATCTGCAGGGGTGACCGGCCGACTCTGTCGACGAGGTGATCCACGTAGTCCCGCATCACCGGCGCCAAATAGCCATTCACCACCGTCGTCTGAGCGCGGCTGTAGTAGCCTATCTGTTGCGACAGTTCCGAGGAGAGCGAGACATAGCGAAAACCCAATTCCGTCAGCAGATCGCGGAGCCCGTTCTCATGGACAGGATTTTTCCAGGCATGGATCAGGACGCCGACCGCCACCGCAACCCCCTGCTCCCGCAGGGCCAGTAGTGGCTCGCGCAGCGACCCCCAGTCGGGAGGCCGCAGTACCTGCCCCTGGGCATCGATGCGTTCATCCAGTTCCACCACCCACTTGCAGAGCGGTGGCGGTTTTTCGACCGCCAGCGCGAAGATGTTCGGTCGCTGTTGGGTCCCAATGGCAAAGAGGTCGGCAAAGCCCTTGGTCACGATGCAGACCGTAGGGCCGCCGCTCCGCTCCAACAGGGCGTTCGTGCCGCGCGTGGTCCCTAGCCGTAGGTTCAGCGGCGGGAGGGGCTCGGTCAGGCCGGTCTCGGTCACCAGTCGGATGGCCAGGAGCGGGGCCTCTTCCCCCGCCGAGATCTCGAAGCGGCCGGAGGCCGTCTCTGGCGCAGCCTCGGAGAGGGTGAGCACCTCGCGCTGCGGATCAAAGGAAGAGACCTGAGTCCGCCATCGACTCCGATCCAACAGGCGAAATTGATATCCGGCCAAGATGTCACGGGACAGGGCCCAGTTCTGGGCGATCCGGTAGGTGTGACGGTTGAGCCTTTCTACGAGACATCCCCGCAGAACACCACTGCTGAGGACCTTGCGCCGCACGATAGCCCCTCCAGAGGTGCAGGCCAGACAATCGGTGAAGGTCCCCCCCGTATCGATCGTGACGTTGTAGGTCTTCTCATCCATCGAGGGGACACTTTACCGGAAGAGACCCAGGGAGAGAATAGCGTGCAGCGAAGTCCCGCCCCACGGGTAGGCCGCCGTGACCCTACACCAGGCGTGGTTCCTTGGAAACGGAGGGCTGACGAACATTGACCGAGGCCTTGCCTCTCCAGTATGATGCACGCCTCACAAACAATCCCGACCTTACTTGAGAGATGACATTTGATGGAGCCGCAGCTAATTCTACTTGGAGTCGGCTGGTACGTTGCCTTCATTCTCTCAACCACGCTGCATGAGGCCGCCCACGCGTGGGCCGCCTTGAAACTGGGCGATACGACCGCCTATCATGGGGGACAGGTAACGCTCGACCCCATTCCTCACATTCGGCGCGAGCCCTTCGGCATGGTGCTGGTGCCCCTGGCCACCTTTTTCATGACAGGGTGGATGATGGGCTGGGGCAGTTGTCCCTATGACCCCGCCTGGGCCTTGAACCACCCCAAGAAGTCCTGCTGGATGGCCCTGGCCGGTCCGGCCGCCAATCTACTATTGATTCTGCTTGCCGGGCTTCTCATTCGTCTCGGCCTGGCCTTTAACCTGTTCATGGTGCCGGAGTCCATTGGGTTCACGACCGTCGTCCTGCCGCTCAACAGCGAGGGCCTGACCGGCGTGACCACTTTCTTGAGCATCCTCTTTACCCTAAACCTGATCCTCATGTGCTTCAATCTTTTGCCTATTCCCCCGTTGGACGGCAGCGCACTACCGCTGATGTTCCTCGACCATAGGACGGCCCAGCGCTACATGAGCGCTCTGCACAACCCCACCTTCTCGTTCTTGGGCATCTTCATCGCCTGGAAAGTGTTTGGCCAAATGTTCGGCCCCATCCACCAGGTGGGACTCAATCTGCTCTATCTGGGAATCGCCAGTTACGGATGATTTGAGCATCCAAAGGCCAGGGGCGAGGTGAGCGAGAGACTAAGGGATCGGCAGTGCGACGACCAGCCGGATTTGGAGTTCGGGAGGGAAATCTACGCGACTCTCACCTGCGGGAATCCGCCTGGATTACTCCTGGGCAAGTCCTTCATTGGCTGGGGTGGCCTCGCGCGGATCCTGGCCCTGCTCAATCAAGGCAATCTTCTGGACCCGTCGTTCATGACGTCCGCCACTGAAATCGCTGGTCAGCCAGATCTCCACCATCTTACGCAAGACCAGTTCACCGCTCTGCTCCGCGGAGACGCAGAGGACATTGGAATCGTTGTGCTCACGGGAGACCGCCGCACTGAAAGTATCGTGACAGAGGGCAGCCCGGACGCCATCCACCTTATTCGCGGCAATGCACATACCAATCCCCGTAGAGCAGATCAGGATGGCCCGGTCAGCGTCTCCGTTGGAGACGGCACTTGCTGCCAGGTAGGCGATATCGGGGTAATCTACCGGGCTATCACTGTCCGTGCCCATGTCGATGAGTTCGTGGCCCATCTGATCCACGATGGACTTGACGATCTCTCTGGCGCTAAATCCCCTGTGATCACATCCCATCACGATTTTCATAAGATCAGTTCACCTACTCTCTTCTGTACGGCCAGTCCGATCAACTCGGCGCACGCATCGAATATGGGAGCAGATTGCCCATAGGGGTCCTCTACGTCTCCTTGAGCGTCCAAGAGCAGACATTTGTCGACCACATCGGGGCATGCAGAGAGGATCGTTTCGCGGTGACTCTTCTCCATGGCGAAAATCAGATCCATTTCGTCTAGTAGCGAAGCAGACAGCGCAGTGCTGCGGTGACTGTTCAGATCAAGGCCCATCTTCGCACCTGCCGCCATTGCCCCTGCACTTGCCGACGCCCCTGAAACAGCCATCGTTCCAGCAGAACTGACCCTATACCCTAATTTATCGAATTCGTCAAGAGTCTTGCAGTCGAGCTTCTTCATCAGGACTTGGCGGCAGATGACCTCGGCCATGGCACTGCGGCAGGTGTTTCCGGTGCAGACGAAGAGGAGCTTGAGTTCGCAGAGGTCCCTCAACCGGTCCACACCGAAGCTTCCGGATCTGAGAATCTCGACCTCTGTCCCGAGCTTGGCCACCGTGCTGTTCGCTCCCATCGGGCAGGGTCCACCGTCCAGGACCAGTTCGACCAGTCCATCCAGGTCCCACAGGGCGGCCTCGGCCTCTTTGGGAGCAGGCCGGCCGCTCCTGTTGGCACTGGGCGCGACGACTGCATGCTTCACCGCCTGCAACAGCGTCGAGGCCACGGGATGGTCGGGGCAACGTACGCCCAAAGTACCCTGAGCGTAGAGGGCTTCAAACTGGGCAGCGCCCATCTTGCCCGCCTGCAGCGCAAGATCCTCCTTCGACAGGGGAAAGACCAGGGTCAGTGGACCCGGCCAGCCATGCTGAATGATCTTGCGCGCCCGCAGTTTGAGGGAGGGGACGTAGTGTTCGATTTGATCGGGATGGCCGATGTGCAGGGTGTAGTGTTTCTCCGCGGGCCTGCCCTTGACCGCGTCGAGGCGGGCCAGTGCCGAGGGCGTCACGCGGCAGGCGATGCCGTAGACCGTTTCCGTGGGAAAGACGACCAGTCCCCCCGCCTCAACAATCTCCGCCGCCTCGCTCAAGAGACCGACATCCGGCCGGGGACTGTCGATACGTTCGACTCGGGTCTTCATGGCGCCACACTATAGGAATCGGGCGTTTTTCAGTCAAGTAGGGGTGCCGCGTCACCAGGGCAATCGCTAATCCAAGGGTGTAATCCGAATATCCTTAAACCAGATGGGGTGGCCGTGGTCCTGTAGCCCGATATGTCCCCATCGCGCCATCTCCTTGACCGGAATTTGATACTTATTGAAGGTCCCCTGGGGATTCTTTTGAATCTCAGAGTATTGATCCAAATCAATGTCGATGATCAAGGTGTCGTTCAGCTCCACCTGCAGCATGGGGCCTTCAGCGGTGATTTTCATATGGTTCCACTGGCCTACCGGATGACGGACGTCCCGCTCCGGGACCCAGTGCGCGAGGCGGTATTGCAGTGCATAGTCGCCTACCGGCTCATTTTTGGCCGAATCAGGATAGACGATGGTCGAGAGGGGCTCACCCCGGGACGGCTTGATGTTCACCAGGACCGCCGGATTGCTCGCCGTCTCGGATCGCGCATTGTAGGGAAGGCTTTTGCCGTCGCGCTCCAACATCCGTAGATTGGTGAAGACCTTCTGAACCGTCACGACCGTCTCCTCCGCCAGCGTAGCCCGCTGACCCTTGACGGCCGGCAGAATCCATTCCTGCTCCCCCCGCGCGACCACCAGCTTCGCGTTTTCGAAATAGGGTGGCGAGGCCAGGGAATAGATCGCACCGCACTGCCCATGAGGTGTGCCGTCGCCGGTCTCGTGAATCTGAACCTCCAAGGCCGTATAGAACCAATCCTCCGGATCGCTGCAGCGAATCAGGATGCCACTGTTACATTCCGCGACGATCTTCCAGTCCAGTTCCAAGATGAAATCGCCATACTGCGCCTTGGTCCAGACGTCGCCTTTGCTGGCCTGCCAGGCGAGGACGCCCCCTTCATAGGTCCAGCCCTCGGGAGAGTAGGCGCAGTTGGAGAGATCGGCTGCCAGCAGGTCGCGGGGCACTGGGTCGGCAGAGGAGGCGTCTGCCTCGTCCGGTTTTTTCGCGCAGGACAACATGAGTCCGGAGAGGATCAGTCCGACGCAGACCAGCGGAGTACTTCTAATCATCGGCTATGTGTCCTTTGTCCGTGGTTGACGTGGATATGGCATCTAGTATAGGCAGCCGGCAGACCGAATGCAAAGCGTTCCTGCCGAAGAGATACCTATCAGTAAAGTTCCTATCTGTAGAATATCTAGTAATCAGTTGGTTGTTGCTCCTTGATCTGCCTTGCTTCAGAGGGGTATAATCATGGTAATAGTTGAAGAATCAGAATGCCTATCGGTGTGACCCAACAATGAAGATTTCACGCATCATCTCGTTGACCATTCAAACAGCAGCGCTGCTCTCCATCGGCCTCTGGGCCGCCCCCGCGGAAGAATTCGGCCCCCAGCGCCCACCCACAATCCATTTCGAAGCACCCGTTCATGATTTTGGAGAAGTGTTGAAGGGAAACATTGTCCGGCACGACTTTCTCGTCAAGAATACCGGCTTTTCACCGCTTGAGATCAAGAAAGTCAAGCCCACCTGCGGCTGCACGCTGGCGGGCGATTGGCCCAAGCTCCTTCAACCCGGCGAGTCCGGCATCATCCCGATTCAGGTCAAGACCGACAATTTTCGCGGCCCGATCACGAAATCGGTGCGCGTCGAAAGCAACGACCCTAACAGGGGCGTCACCCTGCTCCAAATCACGGGCAATGTTTGGATGCCAATCGAATACCCCTTCAGCGTCCCGTTGAAAGCGCAGACCTCGCGCGACAGTATCGTCTCCAAAGCAGTCAAGATCATCAACAAGAGCGAAGATCCGTTGACTCTTTCGGGCATACGCTCCACCGATCCAAGGTTCAAGGCGGACGTCAAAACGTTGAAGCACGGCCGGGAATTCGAGCTCACAATCACCACCGTGCCGCCTCTCCAATACGGTCATAATCGGGCCAACATCATCCTTAAAACAAGCAATCCCGAGATGAGCCAACTCAGCATAATGACCTACGTCACGGTCACACCGCCCGTCGATGTCATCCCAACCTACCTCCGGCTCAATCCAGGCAAACTTAAAAAACCCCTCAATAAATACGTCACCGTTCGCAACCGCACCGGAGGCGAGCTTAAGCTAAGCGAGGCCAAAGTCAGCATCGACGGAGTCGGCATCACGCTCATCACTCTCGATAGAGGAAACAGCGGACCGTATTACCGCTACCAGCTGACATTCCCGGCTGGATATGAAGCGCCCGAGGGCCTCAGCGCTCAATTCACGTTCAAAACCAGCGATAAAGAGTTTCCCCAGTTTGTCATCCCTATCCGCGCCGGCATCCGACGGGCGCCGTCGCTTCGGTCGCGCCCGTCAACCCCGTCGCCCGGTCGGGCCCGTCGCCCCTTTCCGGAGCGAAATAACTGAAGATCCCGAGGCCAAGCTCGATGACAGGCGCCGCCAAGCCTTATCTCCAGGAACTCGCCGTCATCGTAACCGGCGGCGCGATGATCGCGTTTCTCGCGAACGCGCTGTCGCCAAACGGAATCGACCTCACGAAGGATTACTTCCATCTTAACACCACGCGTCCGGCGGCGCCCCCGGAAGGAAGCGTCTCAACCCAATCAAACGCGGGCATCGTCGAACCACCAGGCAATCCTACCGGCGCCACGGACGCCACCGCGTCGCGCCTCGCGGCAATGGGCCTGCAACGGGTCCGGCATCAACGAGTCGTCGAACTCTATCACGATCCTCGTTACGAGGTCGGAGAGATCGTTTTCGTTGACGCCCGGAACGGCGACGCCTACCGGGACGGACACATCCCGAAAGCCTACCCGTTCGACCACTATCAAATGGAAGATTATGTGGACGAAGTATTTCCGGCCTGCGAGATCGCTGACCAAGTTGTCATCTACTGCAACGGCGGCGAGTGCGAAGACAGCGAATTCGCCGCGTTGGATCTCATTCAACTCGGACTCCCAGCGAAGAAAGTCTACGTCTACTTGGGCGGCATCACGGAATGGCAATCGCAGGGCGGGTCCATGGAACTTGGACCGCGCGACAGCGGCGACATCCAATGAGCCATTCACTAGACCCAAGCTCCCTCGGCGCCGTCTCGATGGGCGACCGCTTCGTGTTTCTTGCGCGTGTCACGGTCGCGCTTGTGTTCATCTATCTCGGGTGGGTCAAGACGACCGACCCCGCGTCGTTTCTCAAACAGCTCCGCGCATTCGAGTTCACCGAACAAGCGCTTCTGCTCAACCTGGTCGCCGCCGCTCTGCCTTGGTTCGAAGTCTACTGCGGAGTACTGCTTCTGGCGGGCGTCGGAACGCGGAGCGTCGCGACGATCTTCACGGTCATGCTCCTCGGCTTCACCGCCCTGGTGCTCAATCGAGCGCTCGCCATCCACACTGCCGAAGATATCGCGTTCTGCGCGATCGCCCTCGACTGTGGGTGCGGTTCCGGAGAGGTGAACATCTGCAAGAAGCTCGCCCAAAACGCCGGACTCCTTGCCTGCGCCTCCTTTGCCGCGATCAAGGAATCCTATTGGCTCGCCCTCAAACCAGCGATCTTTCCTAGGAACGCATAAGAGCACCTACGCAAAATGAGTCTGCATTCGAGCGGCTTATTTTGCGTAGGGGCTCTAAGACAATCGCGGCGAACTCGGGCAAAAAGGGCGTTTCGGTTTTGACTAACCTTTCGCCCACCCGTAGCGAATATCAGTCCCTCCCAAGATCTCAGGAAGTCGTCAGCTACCATGGGTGTGCGCATGGCGCCCTACACCTTGCAATCACGCCTGCTGCTCCCTGAGGGCGACCATCAGATCAGAGAATCTTCATTCCGCGGTCTTCGGCTGACAGGCCTCGCTCAAGGGAAACTCGCGGCAGTCCACCAGCCAATTCTCCGACATGAGCAGAAAATCCTGCCAATCGACCTTGCAATCGCCATTCAAGTCACCGAGCAGATTGAAGGGACAGGGCAGTTCATAGGCGATCTCGAGCAGTGGCCGATTGTTCTGGTTGGGATGCTCGCGCGAGTCAAAACGCTTGGCACTCGTGAACGCTTCATTGCCCAGCAAGAGCCAGCCAAAGTTCTCATCCGGATTCGTTAACCAGTCCTGAAGGTCTTCCAGCATTCGGGGACTCGTCTGCCAGGTGTATTTGCCCGTCCCCCCTACCCCGGTCACGGCACTTGCGTCGGCGGAAAAGTCCCCGCCGGCCCGGGCCCACCGTTCGGTGTTGAAGCGCGTGTGCAACCAGGTGGCGTCCCCGGCCCGAGCTGACGCGCCACGCCCCTCATTGGCGGCTGCATTTGAGCTACCTTCCGTTATTGAAATGGGTTTGACTTATTCCTATAACAATACCTGGATACTGAATAATGAAACTACTGCAGCATTTGATCCGAATAGCCTGGTGAGTACTTCGGCGACTTATGCGGGTTCTTATGGTTTGGAGATTTGTATTGGCCTTGCACCCAATCAGGCTTTGACTTCGCAAGTTTATATTAATTCAAGCGTAAAGCAGGACTATGAGTTTTACGTGGAGGGTAGATATACCGATAAAACGGTACATGTGAATTACCTGAAATTCACACTGATGTATAAAGTGAGTTTTCCTCAAATCAACAAGACGATAAATTCAAAATATACTGTTCAACTTGGGCCCTACCTTGCCAAATTAAAAAACCAATCGCTGTATTATGGGGATGTTCTTGTTTCTGTTAGTAAAGATTATAGTGAGGTGGACTTCGGAGTAAAACTAGCACTGGGCCAGGATAAGAGAATCAATCGCTTCATATTGAGTTATGGGATCAATGGAGAGTATGGGTTGGTTAATGTTTTTAATGGCAGGGGCCGGGTTACTCCGGAATTTGATGTCACCAGGAACGCACATATAGGCGCCTACCTAAGCTTGAAATACAGTTTGTAAAATTATTTACTCCCCTTTCCAACCTTTCTTGTTTTCATTTCATCTACTAGTTAAACAAACAAAAAATAAGATTATGAATATTAGGAGCGTAACA
>JADFHU010000110.1 GCA_022567055.1 Planctomycetota bacterium | reverse complement strand
CCTCATCTTCGGGTTCACCGGCACGGCGGCCGGTGGGGGCGGCAACGACAGCCACTTCAACATCGGCAGCCTGGGCGGACCCGGCGGCGTCGGCGCCCACGTCTGGGGCTGGGAGGAGACGATCTTCTCCGACGAAGTAGCATTGGAGTGGCACCATTATGCCATGACCTATGACGGCACGACTATCGGATATTACGGCGACGGCGTCCCCATGGACTCCGATGTCGGCAAATCGAATGTGCGAGACCTGTCGGCCTCGTCGGATCGCGTCCACATCGGCAGCCGCGTCACCCAGACCAGTTCCTTCCCCGGCAGCGTGGATGATGCCGTGATCTACAGCGTCACGTTGACGGACGGTGAAATCGCCTGGCTGGCCGGACGGACGGCACCGATGCACAGGGGGTTCTGAGTAAGGGATCGGAGCTTCAGGATAATAGACAATTGGGGCCTGTGTCTCGAATGGCACAGGCCCTTTTTTTACTGACTTGAAATGCCTCCTTTGGTTGGAATGGGGTTCCAATCATACTTGTCTCGCATGACGTGACATCCGGCAGACGAACTCGCTTTTCTCTGGAATAGCACACCTGGGACCGACTATGGACGACACAACCGCTACTGCCGTCTCCGGCGAGAGCCGCTCAGACGAATTACCTCGCCGCCCATGGGACTGGCTGAAGGTCTTCGGTCCCGGAGCCATTATGGCGTCGCTGACGATCGGAACCGGCGAGTTGATTTTTTCGAGCCGGGGCGGCGCACTCTTTGGGTACCGCATCCTTTTTTTATTCGTCGTTATCTCGCTGCTGAAATGGGGTTTGGTAGTCGCGTTATCGCGTCACATGGTCTTGACCGGTGTCCACCCCTATCAGCGGATGCTCGATCTGCCGGGGCCCCGGGGTTGGTTGACGCTGGCATTATTCCTGATCGCGGCTGTTTGTTTGCCGATCTGGATCAGTTTCCACAGCGGCGTGTTAGGTAACCTGACCGCCTGGATGACCGGGACGAGTGAAATGTTCGGAGGCGGCATTGATTATCTCTGGGGCGCCGCGATCCTGGCTGTGGTGGTGGCGATTACTGCCTTGCGCGGTTACTCGACGCTGGAGCGTTTCCAATTGGTCATCGTGGCCGCAATGCTCTTCTGTGCCAGTATCACGCTTGTTCTCTATCATCCGGATTGGTTGGAGCTATTGAAGGGGGCTGTTATTCCGCAGCCGTATGTGTACCCGCAATGGCTTAACGCTGCGTATCCGGATATCGCCGCCGAGCCGGTATGGGTCGAGACGACACGTTATGTTGGCGTTATCGGCGGCGCCGGTTTCGACTATTTGGCATACACCTCTTTTATGCGCGACAAAAGGTGGGGACAGGCTGACGCCGGCCCGGTCTCCGCCGAGCGGCTCGCCGAGATTGCCGCTGATCCGGCACATCCGGTGCGCCGCTGGCTCCGCGCTCCGCTGGTGGATTGCTCGATTAGCTTTCTCGTGGTCGTCGCGTTCAGCGCCGTCTTCGTAGCCTCTGGAACGCTGATTCTCGGCCCCAATCACAAAATCCCCGACGAGAAGAATCTGCTCAATCTCCAGTCGGCTTTCGTCACGGGCATACATCCCTGGTTGCTGCCACTCTATGTGGCAGGAGCGTTCCTCACTATGGTTGGAACGCTCTATGGCACTCTGGAAGTCGCCTGCAGCATCGCCGGCGAAATGACGCACGCAGTGAGTCGTGAGTTTGCCGCGTGCAATGCCCGGCGCATTAGGCGCATAACGGTCATCTGGTGCGTCGTCGGTGCATACGGAATTCTGTTATGGTTATTTGCCTATCAATCTACCGGTACCATGGGTAAGCCGCGTCTGCTGCTGGCGATCCTGACTCCGGCCAATCTATTCACCGGCGTATTGGCTTGTGGATTGTTTTGCCTGATGAACCTGTGGATGGATCGGCGATTTCTTCCCAAAGCGCTGCGCCTGCCCCGGTGGCTATGGTTATTGAATCTGGTATCCGGCTTTGTTTTTCTCGGCCTGGGGCTCAAGGGTTACTGGGACCATAAGAGCCGTTGGTACGCGATAGGCAGCCTTGGTGCTATGCTTTCGCTTGCGGCGGTCGGAGCGTATCTTATCGGTAAATGGACTGCAAGCTCGGACAAGCAAGATGCTTGATGGTCGGTACTTCCCAGTCCGGCCTGGAGAAGTGCTTACTTAGGGAACGGCAAGAATCTGGATCGATAAGGGAATCATCCCCGATTACCGTCAAGGCCCTTACTTTTATGGGCTGGCAGAATTTTTCTTCCATCTCTCATATTTTGCCTCCCATTCCTCACCAAATAAAACCTTTGACAATCGTTTAACTCCACGCATTTCAACCAGTTTCTCTTTGGCATGTGTTAGTGATATCATCTGGCGACGGTGTAACAAGTCTTCCAGCTCAACAATCATTTCCTTCTCACAGGCATACTCCGCTTCAGCAAGCATAAAATCGATCTGAGGAATAATATTCTTCTTTTTCTCTGGGTCCTCCTTTATTCTACCCAGGATAATATTGGCATCCTTACCATATAGCCGCCAAAGACGAAGCGCCCACTCTTCTCCTGACAATGTCATGCCCAGGCTTCTTGCTGACTCCAGAAAAGATACTTTATCTTCTAAGCTATCCTCACCATACCATTTTTCTTTTTTGCTCATTTCAAAGCCAAGCTTGCCCATAGCTGCTATTAATCCTTCACCAACATTGATGCAATCTGTAAATTTACCGGCAAATACAGATATATAAGATTCCTCTTCTTTGACATCAATATAATGTTTTCTCGAAAGACTCATCCAATCACTTTTATCATCTAATTGATCCTCATCGACAAGCAGTGCACGCACACCGACACGCTCTGATATGATGTCCTTAACAGTCAATGGCTCTTCGAGTCTCAATAATCGATTAATATTTGTTAAGATAAATTTGCGATCCTCATCATTAACGCTGACTGGTAACTCACTCACCCTGGTATCTGTCGTGCCTATGCAACTCTTATCGCCCATGGGCAGAAGAAAAAATAGTCGTCCATCATCAGCAAAGAAAGTGAAAACAGCATGCGATTCAGTAATCCGCCTGACGATTAAATGTACGCCTTTCGAAAACAAAATATGCTTGGGTGAGCTTAAACCATTCTTCTTATTCAGCAACTCAACATGTGGACCAGAAGCATTAATGACAGCCTTGCTGGAGACACGAACAGGCATATCACTTTCATCGGATCTTAAGTCGATCTCCCACTTGCCATCTTTCCAGTTCAAAGAATCAACAGCCATATAATTGACTGCTATGGCACCCATTGAGACTGCTCTTTTGACAAATTGAAAGCTGAAACGTGCATCATTGTCTGGCATATATGCATCCCAGTACTCCACTGCTCCTGCTATATTCTCTGTATTAATAAACGCATGGTCTGCTGCAATCGCCCGCCAGCTTCGATACTTTGGTGGTTCACTCATACAGCGACCAAAAAACCAGTAAACCCAGGCACCTAAATAGAATAAGGTGCTCGATTTACGAAATCCCTTAGGGCAGGATAAATGAAAACTGATTGGCCGAATGCGGGTCGGATAAGACTTAATCAACAGATTCCTTGACCCGCACAATCGCCAAACAAGTGAATATTCATGATTCTCTAAGTATTTAATACCCCCCCAAATTAAATTCGATGACGATGAACTACTGCCAGATGAAAAATCCCCGCGGTCAACAATCGCGACCTTTAAGCCCTGATCCGATAAGGCCGCTGCAGCAACTGCACCATTTATTCCTGCACCAATGACCAGCACATCTATCTTTTCTTCCCCCAAGCGGGCGATCATCTCCGTGCGTTTCATCTTAGAGCACCTACGCAAAATGACTCTGCATTCAAACGGCTTATTCTGCGTCTGGACGGCGTCAGGCTCCATCGACCGTCCTCGGACGGCCTGCTTCGCCTTCCTTGCCAGTCGCAGAAACGCTCGTTTTCGGTGCTACGATTCATTTTGATAGGCACTCTTAAATTCGTGCACCAAATTGAATAAAAAAAACATGCCAGCACGCCTCAATGGTCTGAGCTGTTTACGCCGGACACGGTCCTCAGATGGTATCGAAAGCTGTTCGCTGAATAATACGATGGGTCTCAGAATCGCACGCCTGAGCGGCCTGCTGAGGTCCTACCACAAATTGGCCGACTGAGGGAACGGCAAGATGGGATCGTGACAGAGAAAGTGCCTCTATTCTGTCGTTTGAGACGGCAACAACCTGACGTAATCCAGTCCGAACATAAACGCCTTAACGGCCTTGGGGTGGGCGCCCACGATTTCGACTTGCAGTTTATGGCTTCCCCTGTTCAACTTGCGCTCGGGAAACGTCAGGACACCTGTCGTGATCACGTCCGGCGCGTTGTACAAGTCGATCGAGCTTCCCAGGATTTCGCCGTCGAGTTTGAGCTGAACAATGCCGTAGTCGCGGGCTTTGGTCAACACAATTTCGACGTCGTAAACGCCGGTTGTTTCGACATCGATGGCCAATTCGAGAATCTCTCCAGATTTCCCGCCCGACCAAAAAAGATGATCGCCGCCGCTCCAACGGTCCTTGGCAAAACCGTCCATTTTTTGATTTCGTGCGTTGCCGGCACTTTTCCAGACGATTTTCATTGACTCACCCTCGATAGCGCCTGCCACACGATTGGTTTTCGGATCAATCGGTGCCCGCGGTCCTCGAGGTGCCACCTGGGACGGACTCGCCAAGTAGGCGATCAGGTCACGAACTTCAGCGGGCTTCAATAGATCGAGTTGGCCTTCGGGCATCACCGACAAGTCAGAAAGCCGTCGTTCTTCGATGTCGTCCTTTGCCACGACGACGGTATCGTTGATGGTTCGCAGCGTCACGGCGCTGTCGGTTTCTTGTTGGATGACACCGGAAATGACCCGACCGTCCATGGTAAAGATGACAGTCATGCGATACTCTTTTCCGAGAACGGCACTTGGGGCGAGAAGGTTTTCCAGGATGTAACCCAGGTTGGCGCGGTCGGAGCCGGTGATATCCGGGCCTACCTTGCCGCCTTCACCGAACAGTGTGTGGCATGAAGCACACGCCCCGTCGTATAGTCGCCGACCATTTGCGACATCGGCTCTGGCCAAGACGTTGCGTCCAAGCTTCGATGCGTAGCGCGCGATTGCAGCTTTGGTGTCTTGTGATGTTTCGCGGACCTCTCCCCACACTTCGTTGATACGTCTGTTGAGTTCTTCGTCGCCAAACTGGAATAGTTGTCGGACATGATATGCGTGCAGATCCGTGCCTGGTATTTGGCCCGATTCAATCGAGTCAAGCAGCTCCCTCGCATAGGAAGGTCGAGACGCCAACGTCGCAATAGCATCTCTTTTTTCGTTGTCGGTTAGCCGGTCGTAAATGCCGAGGATTGCGGTCGTTGTACGCGAGTCGGCCAGACGTGACAGCGCACGAATAGCAGGACCGCGAAGCGCTGGTTCGCTGAGTACTTTTTGAAATGAGGCCGCGGCGTCTTGGTCACGACCGCGAACGAGGACATCGAGGGCCTGCTGGCGTTCTTCGATCGGCGAATTGCCATTCACTAACAATGTTCGGAATTTGGGATAGACGCGGGCATCCCCCAAAATAACTGCGACTTGATCCGCTCGGTCCCGCACCTCTTTTTTTTCATTTGCTGCCAGAGATTTGTACGCCATTGCCCAAGACGCAGGAACTGGAATGTTCGCGCGGCCCTCAAACGCGTGGAGCATTTCGTCCAAATAGAGCATTTTCGATCTCGCATCGTCAGTCTCGGCGATCGACGCGACAACCGATTCTAGCCCGGCTTTGTCGGATGCTGCCCGCCGAATGACGTATTGAGTCAGCAAAGGAATTTCCGACCTTTTCGCCAATGCCAACGCACGACTTGCATCCCGCGTGACTAGCGGTTCAGTGGCGTACCAGTACATGAGAGGCAGGTTGTGATCAGATGCATCCTCGCCATGCCGAGCGAGCGCTTCGACCAACGGCCAGCGCTGCGAGGTGGGGAGGCGGATTGCCGCCGACGCCAAATACAGCCGCACGACCGGTGATGGATCGGATTTGGCCATCTCTGTCATGAGGTTAACAAACGAATGGCTCGCAGTGTGGTCCTCTAATTCAAATTGGACTGCCCATGCACGGACAAACTCGTTGGCATGGTTCAGCAAGGCGATTCGAAAATCGTCGGTTAAGCCGCCAATCACGTGCAACGCCCACAACGCGCGCAGCTTGCGCGTGACATCGGGATGGTCACGAAAAATCTTGACCAGCGCGGGCCGCGTTTCGGCATCCAACCGATCCACTGCCGCCCGGTGTTGTAACAAACGCCGCGCCATTCGCACATACCAGTCGTTTTCGTGAAGCTGCATCTTGACGAGTTCGGCGTCCGTCAATTGTGCAAGGTCAACGGAAACGGTCTTCGGATTCCCATATGCCAAGTTGAAAATACGACCGTTGCTTCGGTCCCAGATGGTAGGGTCTCTCCGGTGGCAAGCGTTGCGATCGTACCAGTCGGTTAGGTATACCGAGCCGTTCGGTCCGTACTTGAGATTGATCCCGCGGTACCACTGGTCATTGGCCAGCAAAATGTCTTCTCCGTGTCGACCGATATATCCCGAATCACGACGGTCCAAAAAATCGACATTGACTCGGTTCCCATGAATGTTGTTCATAAAAATCTGATTACGATAGCGATCCGGCCAATTGTCGCCCAGATAAACCATGGCTCCACAATGAGCATGACCACCGCCCGCCTGTAGTGTATTCGTGGGGGCCATTGGTTCGCGCCCCCCCCACCAGGCGTGGTCTCTGATGTTGCCGACGAAATGCGTATGATCTGCGATGGTCTTGATGTCGTTAAACAAATAGGGGTTAAAGTGTCTGCCTCCCTGTCGGTGATAACTGCCGCCTTGGATCATGTGCCAAAGATGCGGGATCACGCATGCGGTGATAAATGCCTGTCCGTAATCATTGAAGTCGACGCCCCATGGATTGCTGGTTCCCCAGGCAAAGACTTCAAATTCGTGTTTCGTTGGATGGTAGCGCCAAACGCCGGCGTTCATGGGCGTTCGTTGGTTGTCGGGCGTGCCAGGACGACCCACCCGCGAATGAGTGAAAACGCCGTGACATCCGTATAGCCATCCATCGGGACCCCAAATGAATGAATTCAGGGTTTCGTGCGTATCCTCATAACCAAACCCGTCTAACAGAATCCGCGGTTCCTCATCCGGAACGTCATCGCCGTTTTCGTCTGGTATAAACATGAGATAGGGTGCTGCACCGACCCAGACACCGCCAAAGCCGACTTCCAAACCACTGACCAGGTTCAGTCCTTCAATGAACACTTTGCGGGAATCGAGCGTTCCATCTTGATTGGTATCTTCAAGGATGACGATCTTGTCTTTGCCTTGACCCTCGGCGGCACGCAAGGGATAGTTGTAGGCCTCGGCGACCCAAAGCCGACCCCGTTCATCAATGGTGAAAGCGATGGGCTGATGCACCTGTGGTTCCCCCGCGGCCAGTTGGACTCGAAAACCGTCAAGTGTGGTCATGTGTGCGGCGGCCGCTTCGGGCGACAACCCCGATTTCAGTGGCACGATTGGCTTGGGTTGTCGGGAGCGCCAAACCTGCTCGTCGACGGATTCTTTTTCATGGATCAGAACGTGCGATCCTTTCATGCCTCCAACAATGATGTCGGGCAGTTGGTCTGCGTTGACGTCCCCTACAATAACCTGCCGCCCAACGCCAGCCTCGCCATTGATTTTGTAGGGAATCCAGTCAATACCGTCTTTGTTACGGACCAGCTTGAACCAATACACCACGGCACCGGCATCCCACATGGAGCTTTTCATGTGATGGGACCAATACGTCTTGCCGGTCACGATATCTTTTAGGCCGTCGCCATCGATGTCGGCTAATTGGACGGTGTGCAATTCAGTGAACACAACACCGTACCGGTTTTCCTCTGGCGTTCGCCCCATGATCAGATGTTCGCGAAAGGCGATTTCATCTCCGTCTTGGTATTGTTCGTGCCACGCCAGTCCGAATTCATGTGCGGCCAGGCTTGTGATGATATCGTTATCGCCGTCACCGTCGACGTCGTAGACGTGCATTTCTGCACCACCGGCGGCGGCAAACTTGACAGGATGAAAATCCCATTGAGGATCACTCTGCACCGATTCCGGTTGCTGAAACCAACCCACCTTTGTGATAAGGTCCAAACGACCGTCACCATCGACATCGCCGACTCCCAATCCATGACCAAAACGTTTCGGGGCGGTCTGCTCGGACACTATGTGAAATGACCACTTTCTGAATGGGTTCTTCCAGTCAATTGTGGCGTAACCAAAATAGCCGTCTCGCGTGCAAACCAGTTCAGGACGTTCATCTCCAACCAGGTTTACGAAGTGCGGCGCCTCGTTAGAAACCCAATCGAATACTTCGTGCTTTTTCCAATGCGCATCGAATCCGGAGTTGGCCGGATTCTCGTATACATGGGCAGGCGTGCCCGGAAAACCTACTACAAAAACGTCGTTCCAACCATCGCCGTCAAAATCGTAAACCCATGAGAAAAAATTGTCGGCGTATTTCTGTCGAGGCTGAGCCAAGGGGCGATAGATTTCGTGCTTGATTTTGTAGTCAGGCCCCTGAAACCAATAGGGACCGTGAACAACGTCAATAATGCCATCATGATCGATGTCACCAATGTTGACGCCTTCGGAATAGTAAGTGTCGGTGAGTTGAATCGATTTGAAGTTGTGCAACTCGAACTCGTCAGCAAACGAAGTCGAGCTACTGAATCCCCATCCAACCAAGACCAATAATGTACAGAACTTCGCATTCATTTCGTAGTATCCTCAATGGGAAAAGGTATGCCATTGACCCTATCGATTATACCTTAAAGTGCCTAGTCCGTCCATTGGTCCGTTGCACGTGCCACGCAGGTGTTTGTTACGCGGCACGACCTCCCAATTTTGGTTCTTTTTCTTTTGTTCAGTGCCTTATGCTCTATTGTCCGCCCTATCTGGAGGGCGAGCCGCCGAACCCGCCGAATCCTCCACCAGGCCGCCGCCCCATCTCCCATCGTCCTCCCCCGGGCGTAAATCTACGCCCTATGACACGACCCATATCGTCGTCCCGTTCCAGGCCGACGATATAGCGCTGCTTCATTTCACGGCACCAGCCGGCCGAATCGCTACATGCAAAGTAGTGGACATCCACCGTGAGCGTGCTTCCCGCCTTGGCATTGCGAAGGTCAACCAGAAACTCGCGCGGGGTGGTATCGGTCTCGACGTCGACCTTGGGCGCGACCTGGGTGGCCGGCGTAACGGTCACACCTTCTGGTGCGGCAAGGGTCACACGAAGCGGCTCAGTCAGGTTGTTCCAGTGCACGTCCAGGATGGGGTCGAGATGGAAGCCGAGATAGAGTATGCCCGTACCCGAAGACAAGACTTCCGGCGTGACTTCGGCACGCAGTTTGGCATAATGGTCCTCAAGCGGCGGCTGGGGAGTGACCTGTACCGCGACCAGGATCGAGGGGACCTGGAGACGAGGCAGGACGCGTTCACCGTTCCCCACCCGTTGCACCTCGGGCAGGTGCAGGGCTCCATGAGACGTGCGCTGCTCGGGCACGCCGACCAGGTCGTCCAGGGTAGACCGCAATTCCTCTTCGTCAAACCAAGACTGCATGTGCACGATGGCGCCGGCCTTGTCCAAGATGAAGGCCGAGTTGGGCGCATTGCCCAGGGCATGCTTAACCTCGTTCTTCATGGTGTCGCACAACCAGGTCACCTCAGTACCTAAAACCGATTGTGCTTCTTCGATATGCTTCAGGCGCTCATCCAGGGTCAGGGGATCTACATAACCGTGGTTCTCCGGATGGGCCAGGGTCTTGTACACATAGTAAAACGGCACGTCTTTGTCCGCATAATCGCGTGCCGCGGCTTCCACCCCCGGATAGCTACGCAGGAATACCGGACAGGTCAGACAGCCAAAGACCAGCACGGTATAGTCCTGCTGGAACACCGTGCGAAGCTGCATCTTCTCTCCCTTGGCGTCATGGATGGGCACATCCGCCACGACATCCCCCACCTTCAATCCGGATCGCGACAGCATGCCGGGGCGTCCGCCCGAGCCGCCGAAACCACCGGGAGGGCCAAAGCCGCCGGGCCGACCACCACGGGCAAATCCTTCCCTGCGTTCCTCCATGGTCAGTACGCCGTCTCCGTCACGGTCCAGACGTTTGAACACCTCGTCCGGGCCGGGGAATTGTGCCGCGGTCATGTCCATCATTCCGAACCCAAAGCCACCGCGAGGGCCGCCCCTGCCCGGCCCGAAACCCAGAGGAGGGCCGTCCATGGCCTCGTGGGATGCCGCAGCGGGACCTTCGCTATGGGCCTTGCTGGAATCGACCCAATCACTATCCTGACGGGCCAGATCCCCCCAGACCCGAAGGTACTCAATCATCTGCCACTGACCGTCGCCATTGGTGTCGAATTGGCCGAATATGGCGTCAATGTCCACGCCATCCACCTGCTGCAGGGCCTGCGCCAATTCGCCGCGGTCCACCGTGTTGCCGTCATCCACCTTTAGCCCCTCGAAGATCTCCTTGGCTTCATCGGTGATGATCCGGTTCTCTACATACTCCCGCGCCGTCACGACTTGGTCGCCGTCGCGGTCACTCGCCCAAAAAATACCGGCCCGGGCCTGTTCGTTCATATACTGGCCCTGCACCAGATATTCCTCGCGCGTGGCCCGCTCATCGCCATCTTCATCGATGCGATTAAAGATCAAGCGGTAGAGCGTAATGGTAGTGGACGACAGGCCCGCCGCCCCCTTCCCCCCCAGGAGACGAAGCACCCGCACGGCATCTTCAGAATCCGTGCCGATGTCTTCCTCCGCAAACAACACGCCTGAGGCCATCCCCACCACCGACAACAACACCATAAAGCGATTCAAACGTCTCATTCTTTTCTCCATTCCGGTGTACGTACACCCTTTCCCGATCACCTGATAACTCTACCGTGATCCAAAGTTTCGGTTCCTTACTTGGCGTTCCATGGTTTCGGACTGCCTATTCAACATCAGATTGAGGGTGGAATTCAACAACGTTACAGCATTAATTTTGCCACAGAAATAAGAGCCCCTACGCAAAATGATCGTCGCACCG
>JADFHU010000746.1 GCA_022567055.1 Planctomycetota bacterium | reverse complement strand
TTCTCCTGAAGGCCGTGATCGAGTACGGGGATGGGACCACCACTGTCATCGGCACCGACCGGCACTGGAAACAGACACGGGCGGAGGCCTGGGTCACGGGACAGCGACAGCGAAACGGCGAAGGAGTGGGTTATGTCGACAGGATCGATGCCCGGAAGCTGATGCCAGGCTGGCAGACAGGCGAGTACGACGATTCGGCATGGTCGGCCGCCACCGAGATTGGCGCTCCACCGGTCGCCCCCTGGACCTCCAGCCTGCAGCCGGATTTGACACGAGTCATAGAAGAAGAGATTGTCCCCGTCTCGGTCACCGGCCTGGGGGGCGGCACCTATGTCATCGATTTGGGGAAAGTCTATGCGGGAATGCCCAAAATTACCTTCTCCGGGGGTGAATCCGGAACTACGGTGAACATGCGGGGGGGCTATACCTTGAATGATGACGGCACGGTGTCGACACGCACGAACCAGAACACCACCATGAGTTACTATTTTGTGCTCGACGGCGGCACGGCCGTTTTCCACCCCAGGGTCTATCTGGGCATGCGCTACCTGCAGGTGGACAACGCGCCCAAGCCCCTGACCATAAACAGTGTCCGCTTCGTGCGGAGGCACTACGAATTGGACCGTTCCCGTTCCAGTTTTCGCTCCTCCAACCCCATGCTCAACCAGGTCTGGGATTTGATGAAACACTCCCTGACCCTGGGTGCCCAGGAGACCTTCGTCGACACACCCACGCGGGAGAAGGCCGGTTTCCTGGGAGATGCCTGGTCTCAGGGCGTGGCCGCCATGACCACCATGGGCGACCGGACCATGAATCTCCGCGTCTTGCTGGAGTTCCTCGACTCACAGGATCAGTACTGGCTCGACGGTCGACTGAATGCCGTTTACCCCAACAGCGACGGTCGACGAGACATCCCCGACTATACCCAGTCCTATCTGGTCTGGGTCTGGGACTATTTCATGCAGACGGGCAATACCGAATTCCTCCGTGCCAACTACAACAGGCTGAGAAAGATCGGCGACTATGTCGATGCCCATAGGCATGAATCGACCGGATTGATCCACAATCTCGCCGGGGGCGGAGGGGACTATCTCTACGGCATCATCGATTGGCCCCCGCAAATGCGCTATGGCTATGACATGTCCGTGGCATCCCGTACCGTGATCAACGCCTACGCCTGTGTCGATTACGATATCCTGGCGCGAATCGCTACCGTGCTAGGCCACGGCGTGGACCGCGAACGCTACACCAAGCAGGCCCGGGCCATGCGGCGGGCGATCAACACCCACCTGTTGACGGCCCGCGGCGTCTATTGCGATGGTCTCAATGCCGACGGTTCCCGCAGCCCTCATATTTCACAGCACGCCAATATGTTTCCCCTGGCATTGGGTATCGTGCCCGACGCCCACTATGCGTCCGTCCTGGCCGCCGTCAAGGAGCGGCAGATGAGTGTCGGCATGGTGACCGTCCGCTGGTTGACCGAAGCCCTGGGAGAGTCCGATCAGGGGCCCCATCTCATGCGACTCTACACCGATACGGATTGGGATGGCTGGGCCAGAACCATTCTCTTGGGCGCTACGGCAACCTGGGAGTCCTGGAATGCGGACACGAATGGCCAGAGTATGTCACATCCGTGGGGCGCCGCCGGATTGATAGGGATTCACCAATACATCCTGGGCATCCGGCCTCTCAAACCGCAGCATGAGCTGGTTCAGGTGAAACCGCTGGCCTTCGGGACCAGTCTGTCTGGGGCAGCGGGGACGCTGCCTACGGACCGTGGTGACATCTCGGTCGATTGGAATCGAAACAATGAGAGATTCCTGATGACGGTGACCCTGCCCGACAATGTCACGGCCAGGGTTTACCTTCCCAAGTGCGGCATCTCAGGCGCCGCCCTCAAGGTCGATGGCGTGGAGGTCACCGGGACTGAAGAGGATGGCTACGTCTTTCTGGACAATATTGGGTCGGGCATACACACCTTTGAGCGAGCCGCCGCGCCGCGCGGAAGTCAGTAATCAGCAATCAGTTGTCGGTTTGGGTTGAAGACTGGTTACTTGAACACTGATTACTCCTTGGACTAAGCGGCTTCGCCGCATAACGAGGCCTTGATCTTGACGCACGCTCAGTCCAATACGGTTTCACCCATCGGCTGCGTGACGGGAAAAACCATATCTATTTCCGGAAATTCGTGGAAGGGGAGGCGATATAGCCTCAGAATAGCAGGATCAGAATCAGCGTGAGCGCGACCAATGCGGCGCTCGTGAAGTAGGTCGTCTGCCCGAACTGAGCCGCCTGGGAGAGGTCGCTCATGTGGAGCAACCAGCCACCCAAAATGGGGCCGGCCACCCGGCCCAAGCCGGAGGCCGATTGCATGAGTCCCAGCACCCGACCCTGCAGCGCCTGTGCAGCGCTGCGGGAGGCCAAGCCGTTAAGGGGCGCCGTCATGAGGCCGTGACCGACACCAATGGCGGCCATGGCCGTCCATAGCATCCCGGCCGTGGCGGCTTGCGGCAGCATCACGAAGCCCCCGGTAAGGAAGACCGCCCCTGTGACAATGAGACTCTTCTCGCCGCAGCGTTTCACCAGGCGGCCCAACAACCCACCCTGGATGATGGCACCGATGACGCCTATGCTTGCGAAGAGGTAGCCGTTCTCTGCTGCACCGTAGCCGAACACCTCTTTTGTAAAAAGGGGATAGGTCGCGGTGAGCATGGCAAACGCCACGGTCTCCAGGAAATAGGTGGCCAGGAGCAGCCTTAGAATCCGGGCTTGAGCGCCGGCGAACACTTCTCTCAGAGACATGTCTTGTCGCGTCGTCTGTCGTTGCTCGGCAGGGAGGCTTTCCGGCAGGAAGAAGGCCAGTGCGATGGTGTTTACGAGGGCCAATCCCGCGGCGAAGAGCAGCGGGGACGCCATCGAGATATGACTG
>JADFHU010000109.1 GCA_022567055.1 Planctomycetota bacterium | reverse complement strand
TCGAAGGTGCTGTTATCATAGGTATCTTCTGTACCGTTGAAATGAGGGGGAAACTTGTTGTCCGCTTGCTGTGAGTAGATTGCTAGAGCCAAACCGATCTGATGGAGCTGCGAGGCGCAGACCACCCGCTTGGCCTGTGCCCGCACGCGTCCCAAAGCGGGCATGAGTATTGAAAGCAATACGGCGATGATCGCAATGACAACCAGCAGCTCAATCAGGGTAAAGCCGCTCGTTCTTCTATCGTTATCGCTTGGATATTCTGTCATTTGGACTCCATCGATTAACGCGTTGGCGACTCAGTATAGCGGGAGTGAGGCCGTTTTGCAATATTGGGGGGACCGAGGACCGACCCACCGACCCACCGACTACCGATTACTGATTACTGATTACTGGCTCACCGTCCCATGGGACACGCGCTGGTAGTGTTCTCTGAGCAGATTCACACCAAAATCACGGTCAAAATCGCGCCAGACCGCGTGGGCGTGGTTTGCCTGGTTCTGGGTGTTGTCATATTCGAGCACGAAGGTGGGTCCTTGGACACGATAGTAGTGTCCTTCGCCCCGTTTGAGTCCGCCCGCCCAGGCGAAGTGGATCTGACGAACCTCGGCTTTGTTGATCCTTTTCAGTTCATCCTCAGCCATCTCGGGCCGCAAACGGTGCACGTACTCTTTGATCAATTCATGGAGTATTTCAACCTGGCGGACATTCATATCGCCGGCGGAAAGGCCCAGAGGGTGCAGCGGTTTCGCCTCGAAACCTGGCACGCTAATGACATCGCGCGGGGCTGTCGTGGCGATGATCGCCTTTTGCCTCTGCTCGGGCGTGAGGGACCCCAGGAGTGCCCGGGCGAAATCCTCCTCTCCGGCGAGCACCCGCAGCCCCTTACGAGGTCCCTGGCGGACTTCCGCCGGATTTGTGCCGAAGAAGGAGGGTGTCGACGTGACCGCCTGTCCATCGACCAAGGTGAAATTCAGACAGAGGTGATGCCCCTCTACCCGCCAAGCCCAGGTCTTGCTGGTCGACGGCGTTCCGAAAACTGAGACAAAGTAGAGTGCCGCGTCGCGACGGGGACTGTTGTTCTCCAATTCGTGTAGGACGCGTTCGAGCGACATGATGGTGACCGACTTGCTGAAGCCCGCATGACTGAGCGGACTTTGCAGCAGGGCAAAGGCCAGTTGACGCTGATCGGCCCGCATCTCCTTGAGAGGCAGACCCTTGCGCGGCCTGGGGATGAAGTGCCAATTGACTCTCTCCTCGTCGTCAAACTCGAAGGTCGCTTTCTGTCGCTGCTCCTCGTCAAGGGAGGCCAGGAAGGTGTTGGCCGCCTGCGCCATGGCCTCCGGCGGCCCGTGACCCCAGAGCGGAGACGCGAGCGCTTGTATGGCAAAGAGACCCATCAGGCCAAATCGGGTCAGACGGGTCAGACGAGGGTGGGGGTTCTTCAGGGGCAAAGATTTCATGGCAAGCTCCTACTCAAGTAACATTCAGGCAACACAGGAAAGCAACGGCGTGAAAGATTCGTAGCCATCTGTGATAGTGAAGCACGGCATGACCAGGATAGGACACAAATTGGCGGGAGTCAACGGTGGTCGGAAACTCAACAATCAGTATTCGGTAGCGGTGATCGGTTTGGGCCACGCACTGATTACTGATCACTGATTACTATTTTTAGGGCGCCTGGTGCCGATGCCAACGAGGAGCTACTCATCATCCAGGAGCGACCCGACGGGGACGCTACCCTTGCGATCGTGGACTCGATCGTAGAGGTAGAAGAGCAGATCCGTCGTGGAGATCAGCCCCACGCTGTCGTCCTCGCGGCGTATTGGCATGTGCCGAAATCGTCCGATGGAGAACTTGTTGAAGGCCAGTCCGATGGTGGCGGTGTCATTCAGAAGAACGGGCTTGGGTGTCATGATCGTCTCAACGGGGGTTGACTTACGATCCATGGACTTGCGCGCGACCTTCATCACCACATCCCGCTCCGAGACAATACCCACCATCTCATCTTTTTCATCTAATACGAGAATGCAGTTGACGTGGTTGTCCTTGAAGGCGCAAATCACCTGTTCGACCGAATCCGTCACGGAAAAGTTCAATGGATTCAGGGTACCACGCGATTCCAAGGCATTGCCGATCGGTTCACCCAAGACTTTGAGCAGGGGATACTTGCGGACGCGTCGCTCAGCCTCCGTCAGTTCGGCCATCACCCGCATCTCATCTTCCACACCGTTGGTCTGCGCCGGCGGGGCCGTCACTGCGGCCGGCTTCGGACTGTCCGTCTTCATGCTGACCTGGTTGTTATCGTCGACCTCCCAATAGGAGGGTCCCCGAAGAAGATCTCCCAGACGTCCCCGGCCTCGTTGCTGAATCGTCGATTTGACCTGCTCAATCAGGAGATCGGTATAGGGCACTCGTCCCTCTACGGCCCGGAAAACGCCCACGGGTGTCGGGAAATCGGGATAGTCCATCTGTGTCAACATGTAAGAATACGCAGAATTGGGATCTTGCTGATCGTGGACCAGGAATTGATCCTCGGTCACCGCGTTCTCGCCGATCTTGGCAATCACCGGCGTTGTGCCCTCCATACGGATGCCCATGTTTCGATTCTTGCCATAGATGAGTGGCTTGCCGTGCTCCAGATGGAGCAGACGGTCGTCGCGTACCGAACGATCGGTGACGTCGGTCCAGGCCCCGTCGTGGTAGATCACGCAGTTCTGCATGATTTCGACGAAGGCGGTACCTCGATGACGAGCCGCCGCCTTAAACACCTCAGCCATGTGTTTCGGATTCGAATCGAGGGTTCGCGCGACGAAGCTAGCCTCTGCCGACAGCGCGAAACTCAAGGGTTTGATGGGGTGGTCAATGGAGCCATCGGGACTGGTCGGCGTCTTGTGTCCAATATGTGACGTGGGACTGTACTGGCCTTTTGTCAGCCCATAAATCTGGTTGTTGAAGAGCAAGACCTTGATGTCGACATTGCGGCGTAGCAGATGCATGAGATGGTTGGCGCCGATGCTCAACCCATCTCCGTCACCGGTAATGACCCACACGGAGAGATCGGGATTGGCGATCTTGATGCCCATGGCGAAGGTCGGTGCGCGCCCGTGAATGGAGTGGAAACCATAGGTGTTCATGTAGTAGGGGAAACGGCTCGAGCAGCCGATGCCACTGACAATCACGAAGTTTTCCTTGGGGATGCCCAGGGTGGGAAAGACCTTCTGAATGGTACTCAGGATGGCGTAATCCCCGCAGCCCGGGCACCAGCGAACATCCACATCGGGGACATAGTCCTTCGCGGTCTGCGTGGGTTTGGATGGAGCGGTTGCAAGCGGCGTCATGGTGTCTGGAACTCCATTGTCATAAAAGGGTCTCAATTCTGTCGACCAGGTCGCGGATCAAGAAAGGTCTGCCGCGCACCCGGGTATAGCTGACGGTGTCAATCAAGTACCGGGATCGAATCATCATGTTCAGTTGTCCCATATTCATCTCGGGCATCAGCACCGTCTTGAATCGGCTGAGGATTTCCCCCAAATCCTGGGGCAACGGATTGAGATAGCGCAAGTGAACGCAGCTCACGGACGACCCCTGTTCCTGCAGGCGTTTCACAGCCGAGACAATCGCTCCGCGCGTGCTTCCCCAACCGAGGACCAACACCTTCCCCTGCGGATTCCCCATGATCTCGGTGGGAGGCAGCGTCCTGGCGATGCGCCCGACCTTTGCTATACGCAGGCCCACCATCCGTTCGTGGTTTTCGGGGTCGTAGCTCACGCTACCCTCTTCGTTTTTCTCCAGGCCACCGATCTGATGTTCGAGTTGGGGTGTTCCGGGGATGGCCAGTTGCCGGGCAAGCGTGTCTTCGTCGCGTTCGTACACTTTCCTGGGTTTTGTGGGAAGGACATGCCTGACGCGGATCTCATCCAAATCATTCACGGCAGGAATTCGCCAGGGTTCCGACCCCATGGCGATGTACGAGTCGCTCATGAGGATGACCGGCGTGTTGTAGGTCAAGGCGATCCGCGCCGCTTCGATGGCCGTGTCGAAACAGTCACTCGGGGAGGAGGCCGCCACGATGGCGACCGGAGATTCACCGTTGCGTCCAAACATGGCCTGCAACAGATCTGCCTGCTCGACCTTGGTGGGCAGGCCCGTGCTTGGACCTCCCCGCTGCACATTGACCACCACCAGCGGCAGTTCTGTCATGACGGCAAAGCCGAGCGCTTCACTCTTGAGGCAGAGACCCGGGCCGCTGGTCCCCGTGACGCCCAGGGCTCCGGCAAAACTGGCGCCGAGCGCGACACCGATCGCCGCGATTTCATCTTCCGCCTGGACGGTCTTGACATTGTAATTCTTGTAGGCGGAAAGGTATTTCAGAATGTCGCTGGCCGGCGTGATCGGATAGCTGCCATAGACGATGTCGGTCTGGCTACAGTGCGACGCGGCCACCAATCCGATCGCCAAGGCTTCATTGCCTGAAATCTTGCGGTAGAGGCCTTTGGGGATTTTGGCCCGTTGTACCGTAAAGCGATCCCCGATGAGTTCGCTGGTCTCCCCGAAATAGTAGCCGGCTTTGAGCACCTCACCGTTGGCCTGGGCCACTTGAGGCTTGCTGGCCCACTTGGCGTTGATCCATTCCAAGGTCGATTCCAGCGATCGGTCGTAGGTCCAATAGATCATCCCGAGGGCGAAAAAATTCTTGCAACGGACCTTGTCGGCGCGCTTGAGACCGCTGTCCTTCAAGGCGGTTTCCGTCAAGCCGGACAGGTCGACCCTGATCACTTGGTAATTGGCGTCGAGCGCGGGGTCATCCAGGGGTGAGGTTTCATACCGTGCCTTCTTTAGATTGCCTTCGGTAAACTGACTCGTATTCACCACCAAGAGACCCTTGGGGGCCAAGTCCGGTAAGTTCATTTTCAGGGCCGCAGGGTTCATGGCGACCAGGGCGTTCGGCTCGTCGCCAGGCGTCATCACCTCATTGCCACCAAAATGAATCTGAAAGGCGGACACGCCGGGTAGCGTGCCGACCGGCGCCCTGATCTCCGCGGGATAGTCGGGGAAGGTACAGATGTCATGACCGGCAATCGCACTCGAGTCGCTGAATCTATCCCCCACAACCTGCATGCCATCGCCGGAATCGCCGGCAAAACGAACGACTGCGGTGCTTAGCTCCTTGGGGGGTCGTTTCACGGGGGGGGCGTCATGGGTGGAAATCATGGGTACTATGCTCCATCGGCTTCCTGGGAAACCATGTCTTCTTGAGGAGGAAGGTTGAGAATGTGCTCGGGAAGGTTTTCGGCAATGAAGTTGGTCAAGACGCGAATCGATAGGAGCCCGGATAGATCCTGCTTCTGCCGACACACCGGCACATGCCGAATCTGATGCCTGCCAAAGAAATCAACCGCATCTGAGACGCTGGCATCGGGATCCAGGCAGAGCGCATTCGGCGTCATGACCTCACGGACTGGCGTCTCACTGTCGAGGGACGACCCGATAAACTTGGTCATCACGTCCCGCTCGGTGAAAATCCCAGTGATGTGCTCTGTTTCGTCTACTACCACGGCACAACCGATGCTCTGGTCTTGCATGCCATCGATGCAGGCGGCGACCGAGGTGCCCTCGGAGACGACGAGGGGTTGCTGCAAGGGAAGGTTGCCAATCGGCCTGGACCAAAAGGAACCTTTGTTATTGGTGTTCACCCTGGTATTCTCCTCACTAGGAGCCACTACGATACTCATAATACACGCTATACACGTCTTATATTTTTGGAGTCCCACGGGTCATGGTTCAACAGTCGGTCTCCTATACTTCCTATCGACCGTTGGTGGGATCTAGATCATCACAATCCTGATTTTTTCACCCTTTTCTAGGACCACTTCGTCCGTCCTAGGCCTGCACCCCTAGGCGCTCCTTCACCGCATGGGCCAAATCCTCCAGGGTTCGACTGACGGTGACACCCACCTGCTCAAATGCCGCCGTCTTCGAAGCGGCCGTTCCACTGGAGCCCGAAATAATCGCGCCGGCATGCCCCATGGTCTTGCCCGGCGGGGCGGCATGTCCCACGATGAAGGCAACAACAGGTTTACTGACGTGACGAGTCACATACTCGGCGGTCCGTTCCTCTTCATCCCCGCCGATCTCCCCCACCAAAATGACAACCTCGGTGTCGGGATCGGCCTCAAACTTCGCCAACAGATCCATAAAACCGCTCCCCACGATCGCGTCCCCACCGATGCCGATACAGGTGGACTGCCCCACACCGAGTGTGGTGAGGCTGTGGACAATCTCGTAGGTCAATGTCCCACTCCGTGAAATGACACCGACGCTCCCCGGCAGATGAATCTCGCCCGGCATGATGCCCACCTTGCACTGTCCCGGTGAGATGACGCCGGGACAGTTGGGTCCGATGAGAGTAATCTCGCGGGCTCTCAGGCTGTGATACACGGGGACCATGTCGAGGACCGGGACGCCTTCGGTGATGCAGACGATTAACTCGACACCGGCATCAGCGGCCTCTTCGATCGCCGAGACAGCGAAACGGGCCGGCACATAGATCACGGAGCAGTTCGCTTGCGTCTGGCGGACGGCCTCGGACACACTGTTGAAGACCGGTACGCCCTCGACCTCTTGCCCCCCCTTGCCGGGGGTCACCCCACCGACCACCTGCGTCCCATAGTCCAACATTTGACGCGTATGGAAAGACCCGTCACGACCGGTGATGCCCTGAACCAATACCTTGGTTTGCTGGTTGACTAGAATACTCACCGAAGCGACGCCTCCAATACAGGGCTGTGTCGGAAAACTCGATCTGGCTCCGACTCCCTAGCTCCCTGCCAGCTTGACACTCTTTTGCACACCATCTGCTAGACTTTCAGCCGCTATTAGACTCGAATCGCTGAGAAGCTCAAGCCCCTCGCGCGCATTTGTTCCACAGAGACGCACCACGACAGGCACGGGAATGTCCATGCACCGATAGGATTCCAAGATGCCCCTGGCGATGTCGTCGCAGCGCGTGATGCCACCAAAGATGTTGATCAGGATCGCCTTGACCTTCTCGTTCGACAGGATCAGCTGAAAGGCGCTGATGACTTTCTCCGGACTGCTACTGCCGCCGACATCCAAGAAATTGGCTGGGGCGCCTCCGGCAAGTTGAATCTGATCCATGGTCCCCATCGCCAGACCGGCGCCATTGACCATGCAACCGATGTTGCCGTCCAACTGTACAAAGCTGAGCCCCTTTTCCTTGGCCGCCACTTCATTGGCATTCTCTTCGTCCATGTCGCGCAGCGCGGCGATTTCCGGATGACGGAACAGCGCGTTGTCGTCAAAGGTCATCTTGCCGTCGAGCGCCAGGACGAGGCCCTCTTGCGTCAAGACGAGAGGATTGATTTCGACCAGAGAGGCATCGGTCTCAAGGGCCAACGAAAAGATCCGCCGCATGACCTCAAGGACGTCGTCCGCGTGGTCCGCTCCCTCGAAAAGGGCTTCGGCGGCGGCCCGAGCCTCCGCGGCGGGGAAGGTCTTATCTGCCGTGTAAAACTTGGTGATTTTTTCCGGTGTCTTGTCGGCGACCTGTTCGATATCCACCCCGCCCTCCGACGAGCAGATGAAGACCATCTTCTTGGCGCTACGGTCGAGTGTCACGCTCAAATAGGCTTCCTGATCGATGTGGGCGGCCTGCTCAATCCACACCTTCTTGACGATGTGGCCCCGGATCGACATGCCGAAAATCTGTCCGGCAAGGTCCGCTGCCTCTTGGGGGTTCTGCGCGAGTTTGATGCCCCCTGCCTTGCCCCGCCCCCCCGTGTGGACCTGGGCCTTGACAGCGCAGCGACCACCCAAGGTCTCAGCAATTGACCGTACCTGATCAACTGCCACAGCCAATCCTCCCGGACACACGGCTATGCCCTGTGCCTTGAAGAGTTGCTTGGCCTGATATTCGTGAATCTTCATGGTTGCTATCGTCGACAACCCAGCCTAACGGAACGGCTGAATAAACGTAAATCCCTGAGTATGATGAGTCGGTTCTTGCAAGTCAAAGAGAAACATTGGGCATTCGTAGAAAATTGACGAATTTAGTGAGACGGCGGGCCGGGCCGGCCCAAAGCGTGTCGTTCAGACTGCCTTGTCCCTTAGGAACCGCACATAATTAAATGATCCATTTCTCATCTCATCTTCGCGTCATCTTCAGCCGCTTAGGGACCGGCAAGAAATAACTTGGACTTTTGAATGCCCAATTGCACCCCATCTTGGATCGCTTCTCAATCGCGATATCCGCGACGTAGAACAGCTACGCCTGTGGTGTCGCTCAATCGGGCGCGACCCAATATGGGGCACACTTGGACCCCAAATTGTCCAACTTATTTATTGCCGATCCCTTATCAATCGCAAAATCCTCCGCAGTAGGCCAACTACAACTCTGGTTTCGCTCAATCGGGCGCGACTGAACCTGACGCAAATCTGAGCGATAAATGACTCATTTAATTATACGCGGCCCCCTAGAATCTGTGCGATCCAAGACCGGGAGAATCCGTGGGGTGAGAGAGAGACTCTGGGATGGCCGGCCCTGCCATCGTCCCGAGCATGCTGTCGTCCCGTCTCTCGACGAGTGTGACGGCATGAAACTCATTCTGGAGGTTCCCGGCTCGCTGGACTTCTACCCGCACATAGTTGTCGGTGAGTCCCGCCCAGCAGGGACCCCGCCGCTGCTCAAAGAGCACGGCTTGCCGCGTGCCCACCAGCGTCTCGTAGAAGAGCCGTCGTTTGTGTCGGCTGAGTTCTCGTAACACCCTACTCCTCCGCTGAATCGTTTCCCTAGGTATATCTGACGCCCTAGACCTGCCACTCTTGGCCATGCGCCGCGGGGAATAACTGAAGACGTGGAAATAATGAATGGGAAGCTCACGAAGGAGCACGGCAGTTTCCTCGAAATGTTCGTCGCTTTCGCCGGGAAAACCGACGATAACGTCGGTCCCGATGCAGATCTGGGGCACGGCATCGTGAAAGCCTCGGACGCACTCGGCAAATTCCTCCACGCAATAGAGTCGGGCCATCGCCCCGAGGATTGTGTCGCTGCCGCTCTGCAGGGGAACGTGGAGGTGACGGCAGAGCTTGCTTTGGTTGCTGGCCATCCTGTCCTTCAGTTCTCCGGGGATGGTGGTGGGCTCGATGGAGGAGATGCGAATTCGGTCCAGGCCTTCCAGCCCTTCCAAGTCGGCGACGAGATCGACGATAGAGCGATTTTCGGACCGATAGGTGCCCACGTTGATGCCGGTCAGCACGATTTCCCGGTGGCCCGCAGCCACCAGCATCCGGGCCTCCCGCAGCGCATCGTCATATACGCGGCTACGGGCACGACCGCGGGCATAGGGGATCTCGCAGAAAGAGCAAAAGAAATCACAACCGTCTTGAATCTTCAGATTGGCACGCGTGTGCGAACGATCGATGCTGGCTGTGGACTGCGTGAAAGGCGCGCGGCCGATGGTGGGCGTGATCACCTGAGGGACGTCGGGGTCGGGGTGCTCCCTCAAGATATCGACGAGATCCATCTTGCGGGCATTGCCGACGACCCAGCGCACGTTGGGCAAGGTCGTCAACGCCGCCTTCTGTACCTGCGCCTGGCAGCCAACGAGCGCGATGCGGGAGGCCGGATTCAGACGTCGGACCCGGTTCACCAGGCGCCGCGTATCGGTGTCACCATTTTCCGTGACCGTGCAGGTATTGATCACGACAATGTCGGCGGGGGACTTCTCGTCCACAATGTCATATCCGTCGGCCTCCAAGGCATTTTGAATGGACGCCGTCTCCGACTGGTTGAGACGGCATCCCAGCGTGTGGAATGACACCGATTTTTTCATGGGTTCGGGGACGCCGCCCCGCTCACTTTCTCTCTGCTGTTCCGAATCCACTCCAGAGCCTGATTGAGCCCCGCGACGGTCACCTTTACGCGTGCGTCGAAGAGTCTGTTGTCTGTTTTTCCTCTCTCATTGAACTCTAGAATCAATCGGGCATTGACCTCCGCAGAGGGATTCTGCAGACGTTCATCCCGCTCGATCTTCTCAGTGAGATAGCGCGACGGATCAAAGGTCATCTCGTGTCGCCGATAACTTCCATCCTCTTGCCGAACAGAACACAACAGACGAATCATACGATGCAGCGAGAACCCTATGGTCCCCTCAATGCCGGCTCGAACCACGATGACCGCGGGAAACCCGGCCCGTTCGGCGATGGCAGCCATCTTTTCTCCATAGGGTGGGTGGAAGGCCGATGTCACGAGGATATCTGCCCCGACCGGGTCGACAAACTTCTCGAGTGTGGCCAGAAAGGGCC
The DNA here is from genome assembly GCA_022567055.1 of Planctomycetota bacterium. GTDB lineage: Bacteria > Planctomycetota > Phycisphaerae > Sedimentisphaerales > Anaerobacaceae > JAIPFM01. Next base: position 894 of record JADFHU010000109.1, on the reverse strand, counting down.
GCTTGACGGTTTGGTGACGAATCTCCACCCAGCCGTCAATGGCCTGGGAAAGATCCCGCTGATGCAAGTACCAGCCGAATTCCGGCTGAGGGTCGCCGAGTTCGGTGGAACTCTGAGCGTTTGAGAGCTGCAGCGCCTCTGTCACGTCGAGTAGATTGAAGACCCTTTTCGGTCCGCTGTTGCGGCCCACCATCGTCACCACACGGTAGCCGGTAGACTTCAATTCACGGGCCAGGAGGGGAGTGATCATGTTGGAGCGGTCCACGCCATCGAAGGGCTCCGCCAGTTGCACGATGGGATTCCCGGGAGGCGTCGCCTGGCGAAAGGGCGCTTCCAACGTCTCATTCATGGCCTTCAGTAAGCCCTCATACTCCTCCGGCGTTTCATAGCGAACCCGCAGGAAACTGGCGACCATTCCCTTGGCCCCGTCACAACTGTCCGGCTGAAAGAGATACTGGCCGAGTCGGTGGGCCGTGTCGACGTCGAGGGTTTCGCCGGCCAGCAGCCTGCCACACACCCTCCGCACCCAGGGGGGTGCCTCTGGCGCGAGTAACTCCGCCAATCTGGAGAGATCTCTTAGGGCGCCCGGCTCCAGGGCCTCTTCGAGTCTCATCTCCACTTCCGATACACCTTTGTTGATCAGGCCGGCGAAAAAAGCGGCCCGCGCCACGGGCGTAACCTTGCCGGCCTTCAACGCGCGCACGATCTCTTCGACCAGGTCCGGACCGAGCGATTGACTCGCCTTCTTGCCGATCCCCACCGTTTTAATGCCGCGCTTGATGGCTGGTTCGTCTGCTTTGAAACGAATGGGCATGCCCACTCCCATCTAAATATCGGCCTGGTTCATTTCCGGGTTACATTCCCGATCGTTGTCGCTGTCGTGATCGTAATCGT
>JADFHU010000745.1 GCA_022567055.1 Planctomycetota bacterium | reverse complement strand
CTAGACGATATGGAAGGCTATCTGGACAGTGGCGATGATGCGAGCATCGCCGTCTGGGGTGCCTGGGTGGATGGTTTTGATGATCCGACCAATGGGTCGCTGGTGGGCGACGACTTTGGCGGAACAGAGAAAGAGATCACCCACGGGGGCAGCCGCCAATCCATGCCCTTTAGCTTCGACAACCAGAGTTTTCCCAAGTCAGAGGCCACCTACACCTTTACCATAGGGAGAGATCGGACCGATTGGACACAGGCCGGCATCAAGACCTTGACCCTATATGTCCATGGACACCAGGACAATGTCGATGGTCAGTTCTATATCAGGATCAATGGTTCGTCACCTCAACGCGTCCAAGGCCTTGACCTGACCGCAGAGGTTTGGCAGGAGGTGAATGTCGACCTCGCTGAGTTTGGTGTGAACCTCGAGCGTGTGACGAGTATGACCATTGGCGTGGAGGGTGCCAACCGGACCGGTGCGCTATTCATAGACGATATCCGGCTGTATCCTTCCCGCTGTATCCCGGGAACCGTAGTAGGTGACCTCACCGGAGACTGCATCGTCGATGCGGACGATATCGCGGTGATCACGAACAACTGGTTGCTCGGACCGTTAGCCGCGGAGTTTACCTTTGAGAGCGGATTACTGGATACGTCCGGCAACATGCGCCATGGAAAAGGACGGAACAATCCCCTCGCACAGAATGGCGTGCTGACCCTCGCTGACGGCAGCGCCATGGATATCCCTCTGGGAACTGACAATCCCTTTGACGGCACACGGGACTTCTCGGTGGCAATGGACTTCCAAACGAACTCCCCCGGCACCCTGCTGAGTTCGGCCCGAAACGACATGCCGGACAACCATGCCATGGCGATTTACCTCGATCGAGATCTGGACGAGCCCTTCTGGGCAGAGGTTGTCTATGAGAACTTCCGCGTAGGCAACACCAACGCCGAGGACGACGAGTTCTTTTTCGATCCTTCCCTATGGCACCGCCTGGTAGTCACTTATGACGCAGGCAAGGAATGGGTTCTCGTCTATCTTGACGGGGTGGCCGGAGAAGGAGAGGAAATCAACCCGGCAATCCCCAACATCGCGGCCGACACCGTACGCCTCGGTGCCACACTCAACACTGCTTCGCCCAATGTAGGGGGTTTCGTGGGCGAGATCGACAATGTTCGCATCTTTAACGTTGCCCTCACGGCGGATGATGTCGCGCTCCTGCCCCGCATACCGGGGATACCGGGCGATGTGAATGAGGATGGCATCGTGGATCAGCAGGACAAGGACATCGTGGAAGCCCATATGGGGCCCCTACAGCGGTGGCCTTAGCCGTCTAAGCTTGTCCTATGCGAGAGAGATCTGTGATGCATAGAGAACTGATTGTTCGCACGCTTCTTCTGGGGATGGCGCTGAGTGTCGCTGCCGGTCGTGTCAATGCAGACTTGCTCGAGGGTCTGTTGATTTGGCATGACTTCGGAAACCTCATAGATGGCAGCGGCAACGGCCACGACCTCCTCCTCGGCGGAGATGCACGCATTGCCGACGGTCTCCTCTGGCTCGACGGTGATGGGGACTACGCGGATGTCGGCACGCCCGTGGGCTTCGATCCGGTGAATCCGCTCGTCGATGCGCTGAGCGATTTCACTATCGCCATTGCCTACGCCGGCGAGAGCACCGGCACGTTCAGTACCAGTTCAGCCAGCATCTTGGTTTCCATGGGTACTGCCAGTGCTTCGGGAGCGGGTGACTTCGTCTTGACGACGCATAACGACGGCCAGGCCGTCCACTTCTGGGATAACGGAACAGTGCCATCCCAGCAGAGCGGGGTGGGGTATGCCGATGGCACCGTTCATCTGGTCATCGTAACGTATGAAGCGGCCATAGATCTTTTCACTTTTTACCACCTCGACGGAGCAGGCGGGGCCGTGAGTCACGGAGATAGCACCGTGACGGCATGGACGGCCGACTGGAGCGATGAGTGGGATGAGACGCTAGCTTATGGTATTCGCCTGGGGCTTCCCTATAATGACACTACCGCTGCAGAGGTGAGTGCAGGATTCTTTCCCAACCTCAACGGCCAGATTGATCTGTTCGCGATCTGGAACCGAGCCCTTGACCCATCAGAGATGCCTCAGCTCCCGGACTACCGGCCCGCCAGAGAATTGGCCCGACGTCCGAGCCCCGGCGACGACGCAGCCTTGGTCGAGAGAGAGCCCGAACTGAGCTGGAGTCCGGGCATCTATGCCCAGAGCCACGACGTCTACTTCGGCACCCGCTTCGACGATGTCGACGCCGCGGATGCCGGCAGTGAGCACCTGGTGAGTTCAGGCCAGGCCGGCACCCTTTATGATCCGCCGGGCCTGCTCGATTGGGGCCAGACCTACTACTGGCGGGTCGATGAGGTCAATGCCCCGGCCAGGCCAGGGATCCACAAGGGCAAGACCTGGAGCTTCACGGTCGAGCCTTATGTCTACCCGTTACGCCTGGACGATCACATCGTCGCGGTCACCGCCTCCAGCTTCGATCCGAAATTCGAGCCCAGCAATACCACCGACGGCTCGGGCCTGGATGCCAATGACCTGCATGACGCAAACGAAGGGAACATGTGGCTCAGTGAAAGAGGGGCGCCCGAGCCGGCCTGGATTCAATACGAGTTTGACAAGACCTACAAGCTCCATGAGCTGATGATCTGGAACTACAACCGATTCCGCGAGGATAAACTCGGTTATGGTTTCAAGGATGTCGATGTTGAGTACGCCACGGACGGGATAAACTTCACGGCCTTGGACGCGATTCAATTGGAGCCAGGCACCGGCAACGTACCTCTGGGCCCTGCCACGATCGCCTTAAACGGTATCGGCGCCGCGCAACTCCGTTTGACGGCAAAGACAAACTTTAAGGGCCGCAGCCAGTTTGGGCTCAGCGAGGTGCGATTACTC
>JADFHU010000744.1 GCA_022567055.1 Planctomycetota bacterium | reverse complement strand
AGCGTCGCACCGAGAACGAGCGATTCTGTTTCTGGCAAGGAAGGCGAAGCAGGCCATCTGAGGATGGTCGATGGAGCCTGACGCCGTCCAGAAGCAGAATGAGCCGTTCGAATGCAGATTCATTTTGCGTAGGTGCTCTTAGGTCTTTGCCAAACGTGGCTGGACCTCACCCCCGACAAAATAGGCCTTGCAAAGGTCACGCGCCAACACCATAATAGTGTAAATGCGTTACTTGCATGGAGTTGCAAGTGAAATGGTTTGTTGCACGGGAGTCCTCGTCGCCATGGTCTGTCCACCCGAGACGGAGTGAAATAAGTCCTTCAAGGGGGGCGCCGTCTTGACGGGCTGCTGTAGGGATATTTTAGACAACACCTGACGTCACGAGGAGCGATCTGGCCGATGGGCAGTAAGGCGGATAGATACAGGGCTGCGTCGAGCGACATAGAGCTTGTATCGCTCCGCAGGGGCGTTCTGCTCTTGAGCTGCGTGGCAATCTTGTGCGGATGGGCCAATTCGACTCGAGCCGCCGATATCAAACTTTCCCGCCGGCAGTTCCGAACGGGAGAATACGAGGCCTGCCTGGAGTCTACCCGAGCCGCTCTCGCGGAGAGAAAGTACGGGATCGACTGGTCCATCTTGATGGTGAAGTCACTCCTCGCTCTGGGCCGATACGAGGACGCGGCCAAAGAGATTGACAATGTCGTGCCCAACTATGCCTTCCGCGCGCTCAAACTGGCCCACACGGTCTACACGCAGACTGGGCAGAAAGAGCGGGCCGCGGAGATGCTGCAGAGCATCTACCGAATCGCCTCCATCCGCCGAATCGAATCCATGGAGAGCTTAGATCTGGTCGTCGTCGGCGAGTCACTCCTGCACCTAGGGGGCGAGCCACGCCTGATACTGGATGAATTCTATTACCGCGCTCTGAAAGACGATCCGAATTGTCGCAATGCCTACTTGGCCGTGGGTGCCTTGGCCCTGGCCAAGGAGGATTATGACCTCGCGTCAAAGGAATATACGCGCGCGGTCAAGCGCTTTGGCGATGCTCCGGACGCCTACTGCGGCTTGGCGCAGGCCTTCTATCACAGTGATCGTCAGGCGATGATCAAAGCGCTGGATGCCGCTCTCTCGGTCAATCCTCGCCACGCCGAGGCGCTGGTACTCCTGGCCGAACACCAGATCGACTGCGAGAACTATGCCGGCGCACGGAAACTGCTCGACCGAGCCACCGACGTCAATCCCCACCATCCGGATGCTTGGGCCTACCGGACGGTTCTGGCGCACCTGACCAACGAACCCAACGACGTCGAGGGCTGCCGGGCCCACGCCCTGAGGTTTTGGCCCGACAATCCGCGTGTCGACTATCTCATCGGGAGAAAACTTTCCCAACGCTATTGGTTTGCCGAAGGCGCCGCCTGTCAGCGTCAGGCCCTGACCTTCGACCGGGACTATCTGCCGGCCAAGGGACAGTTGGCCGAAGACCTCCTGCGACTGGGAGACGAGGAACGCGGGTGGGACCTCGCCAATGAGGTCTACGAGGCGGACCCATACAATGTCAAGGCCTACAACCTGGTCACTCTCCAGGACAACCTGGCCGAGTTTAAGGTCCTCTCCGGCGAAGGCATCGTCTTGAAGATGGAACCTCGAGAGGCAGAGATCTACGGAGACAGGGTCCTGAGTCTGCTTCAGGACGCCAAGTCGACGCTCTGCAAGAAATATGGACTAACCCTGGAGCAACCGGTCACGGTGGAACTCTTTCATCGCCAACAGGATTTTGCCATTCGCACCTTTGGCACGCTCGGCGGCGGAGAGTTCCTGGGCGTCTGTTTCGGCAATGTGATCACGGCCAACAGCCCCAAGCGGGAGACCTTGGCCAATTGGGAATCCACCTTGTGGCATGAGTTCTGTCACGTCATCACGCTCAATCTCACCCGGAACAGGATGCCCCGCTGGCTCAGTGAGGGCATCTCTGTCTACGAGGAGGTTCAGCGGGATGCCACCTGTGGACAGCACATGAATCCCGAATACCGGGAGATGATCCTAGGATCCGGACTGATCCCCATCAGTCAGCTCAGTCGCGCCTTTATCAGCCCGAGTAGCCCTGGGCAGCTACAGTTTGCCTATTACCAGTCTTCTCTGGTGGTAGAATTCCTGATCGATAATTTCGGTCTGGACACGCTCAGGGCCATTCTCGCCGACCTCGGAAAAGGACGGGAGATCAACAGTACCCTCGCCCGGCACACCCAACCTCTCGAACAGATTGAAGAGCGCTTTGCAGAATTTGCCCGCGGGAGAGCCGAGAGTCTGGCCGAAGATGCCGATTGGTATCAACCCGAGCGCGATCAAGTCGATCCCCGCGATCCCGAGTCCGTCACCCAGTGGTTGACCAAACATCCGGACAGCCTCTGGGCGCTGCGCATCCACGCCAGGCATCTGGTGAGACAGAGAGAGTGGATCGAGGCCAAAGCGGCACTCGCCACCTTGATTACCCTCTACCCGGAGGACACCGACGAAGGCAACGCCTATGCCCTGCTCGCCGAAGTTCACAGCACCCTGGGTGAGACCCGTCAAGAGGCCCGGATCCTGAACGAATGGGCCTCCCGCTCCTCGGACGCGGCGACGGCTTACACGCGGCTGATGGAACTGGGTATGGAACAGCAAAACTGGCAGCATTCATATTGATGAGGCTGCTACACACCCATGTTTCATTGGAGCATTAGGGGGACAAGAGAGAGTAGAAAAATACCTGACTAGATATAGCAAACATTTCGGAGATCGTATTGCCGCACCTAACAAAAGCGACTTACCCCCCAATTCTGTAGGATACTTTATGGGAATAGCAGCTAATGGAGGTATTATGGATTATATCAGCCCAGTCAACACAATACTAACAAATTATATAGGTTTCGAAGCAAAAAGCAGACCCAACTCCTGGGAAATAATT
>JADFHU010000108.1 GCA_022567055.1 Planctomycetota bacterium | reverse complement strand
GGTGGAGAGTTGGCTCGATGCGTATGGTTTCGAGACGACGCGAGACCTCTGCGTCGCCTCGAATCGTCGCCCGGCCACCACCCTGCGCGTCAATCCGCTGCAGACCACGGACGCCGAGTTCTTGCAGGCCCTCGTGCAGTATGGGCTAAACCCAACGCTGTGCGAACCGGGCTTGATTCAGGTCCGCGGCTCGGGAGATGTCACGGAGATCCCGGGATTTGCCCAAGGCCACTTTTCCATCCAGGATCGGGCCGCCTACCAGGTGGTCAACTTGATGCAGCCCGCCGCGGATGAGACCCTCCTCGACTACTGTGCGGCGCCGGGCGGCAAGACGACGCACCTGGCCGAGTATACGCGTGACAGGGCCCGCATCTACGCGACAGACAAAGAGTCGAAACGCTTGCAGCGTGTCAAAGAGAATGCCGACCGACTCCGTCTCAAAAGTGTCATCACCTTACCCTGGGAGGCCGCCGCCGACTCGGCGCCCTACGATGCGGTCCTCTTGGATGTCCCCTGTTCGAACACCGGCGTCTTGGCGAAACGCGTGGAAGTCCGCTACCGTCTCTCGGCCAAGGGATGCGTGCGCTTGCAGGAGACTCAGCTGGCGTTGCTCGGTCGAGCGGCAGATCTCATCACCGCGAAGGGGTACATTTGCTATAGCACCTGCAGCATCCAACCGGCTGAGAATGACCGCTTGATCCAACGATTTCTAGAAAAGGACCGGCGTTTTCAACTGGCCCGGGAATCCCTCATGCTACCCTCGGCCGGGGAACCCGACCAGGATGGCGGCTATGTGGCTATTCTGGTTCGGGGGTCTGGTTTGCCAGGCTGATCCGCGCGTTGCGCTGCAACCTCTTCAACCCCAGGCGTTTGATAGGCGAATCGGAAAACTGCCGGGCGAATTCTTCTTCCGAGAGATCTAGAATCGCTTCCGGGTCCAGGCGAACCTTGTCTTCTTCGACGGTAAAATCTTGGTTTTGGCAGGAGGGCGCCTGGTGTGTATGGGGACAACACTGAATGCAGGCATCGCAGCCATAGACACGGGTGCCGATCTTTTTCGCCAGCACGGGGTCAATGTCGTCGTGCCGTTCAATGGTCAGATAGTTGATGCACAGGCTGGCGTCCAGCCGTCCATCGCTGCGCAGGGCGCCGGTGGGACAGACCGTGAGACAATCCTCACAGTCCAGACAGTGATCCCGGTTGGGCGGATCGGCAGGCAGTGCTAGGGTGGTGATGAGTTCCCCCAGAAACATCTCCGTGCCCAGTTCCGGATGAATCAACATGTGGTTCTTGCCGATGAACCCGAGTCCCGCGCGCACGGCCAGGGCCCTCTCGGCCAAGGGGACAGAATCGACACAGACTTTGGCTTGGTGTGTCTCTGATGACAGGGTGTTGATAAACTCCCGCAGGGCATAGAGGCGTTCTTTCATGAATTCGTGGTAGTCTTCATACCAGGCATAGTGAGCTACTTCGCCCGCCCTACTCGTGGGGCGATCTCGCTCGACTTCGGCCGGCTTGTAGTTCAACCCCACCACAATGACGGATTGTGCCCCTGGAACCAGCAACTGTGGATTCAAACGCTTATCCCTGTTCCGATAGAGATACCCCATCGTCCCGCCAAAACCCGATGCAAGCCACCCTTCGAAATAGCGTTTGACCTCAGCCTCGAGGGGCAGGGCAGTGGTGATCCCTACGGCGTCGAAGCCCAACGCCAGCGCCTTTTCTTTGATGGCTTTGCTCAGATCCATGGGGGGTTTCTAGCCTAGGACAAGACCTTCGTCAGGATGTCTTCGCTAAGCGGGGTCGTCTTGAAGGACTTGAGTCGGATTTCCCCCTTGATGTCATGCTTCTTTGAGTTCAGGTATTTTACCTTACAGATGTAGACGCCCAGCTCTCGACCCCTGGACGAAAAGGTGGGGGGCCAGAACTCGCTGGAGTTTTGTAGGATATACTGACCGATGGTCTGACTGGACTTGCCGGTGAATCCGAAGAGTTGCAGCATGCAGAGGTCCTGCCTAAGAAACCCGCTGGACGAGATGACAATGCCCGCATCCGATTGATCGTCCATCGGACAGACCGTCCAGTGGTTCTTGTCGTTGATGTAGTGGATGCCGGGTCGACCACTCTCGTTGGTAGAGAAGGGGTTTTTCGCACCCCCAAAACAGCTTGGCATCTTGGGGTCTCTGTCCCGGTAGACGCAGAAAAAGGGAACTTTGGGCCGGGTCCTGCAGGGCTCGAAGGGTTTGGCGCTAAAGATGTTTCCGACGATCATTTCGAGCAGATGGTTCGACTTCTGTGAGCCGACGACGACGGCCGCCTCCGGTCCCCTGGGACTGGCAATGTTGTCGTAGAACTTCTTGGTCATGCGAATATCGGGCCTCAGTTGTTTCTTACTGACCCGCAGCGTGTCCGGGGAGTAACTAAAGGGAACATACTCGAGGTTGAGGGCACTGGAGCCCGTTGAAAACTCATTCATGATGGCGGAGACGACGGCCATATCTCGACGACTGACCCAGCGCCAAGTCACTCGATTATCCCTCACGGAGATGTATTCCCCGATGTAGATGGTGGTCCCTCTCTTGGCAAAGAGAGCATCGCGCAGAGAGGAACGTTGCGAGGTGAAGAGGGCACCCGGCAGCCTGGCAGAGTCGACACCCTGCTCAACCAACCAGGCGCAGAGTTTGCCAAGATCATCCAAGGAGATCTTGTTTCGCAGACCGCGATAGTAGGCCGACACACGATTGCGTGGGATCCCTGTCTGTGAGGCCAGATCCAAGATGATCCCCCGTTGATCCAAGTGGTTGTCCCGCAGAATCGGCTGCAAACTGAACGTCACCTTCATGCCCGGCTCCGAAAAATAGGAAGGTGTCCAAAAAAAAGTTCATCATGAGCATCAAGTGAATGCTCAAAAACAGGCGCATTATAGCCCAATTCTGGCGCCCGTAAAGACCAAAAGCAGGGGCACGCGGGCCACACTCGGTTTCTGTCGGTTGCCGGATTGAGGAAAGTGTTTGCATTGAGTTGGCCGTTCGCTAAATTGGGACTGTTAAAGGCTTTGGGACATACATGGGCCTTGTACAGGGCAACTGGGTGTGTCATTCGGTAGGGACACTGGACTGGCTGCCTCCCGTTTTTGGGGTATGACATTGGGGTACTGGTTGATGCAAGAAGCCACAGACCTTGACGACATTGCCCGGAGACTGCGAAGTGTCGAGGATGTGGCGCCCACGGTAGAAGCGTTGTGTGTGGGAAATTCCGATTCTGAGCCGCTCTTCCAAGTCGTTCAGCATGCGATTCAGAGTAGCCCACGCACGAGCTGGTGCTTTATTGAATTCCTCGATCGCTATCCCTGGTACAGTGCCGTCCGCGCGTTCATCAGCCTACCCGATTCGCCTCTCACGTCCTGCTCGGTCTATCCCTTCTACATCATGGCCCGTAACCGGCTGTTTGACTCGATGGGTGTGTCGGATCAGGTCTATCCCTTCTACTACCATGGTGTATGGAGGACGCTCGAGGTGGCGAAGGCAGAGTACTGGCTCGAACTGAGTCCCTCGGTGATCGCCGTCTTGAAACTGTTTCACAATCATCTGGAGAGACCTTGCCCCAATCGCTTCATCGTCTACTTTGCCGCGGCCCTGATCGGCGGTATGGGTTCCTTGCCCAGCTCAATACAGCGGCTACAGCATCTCATCCTGAAGAAATGCGCTGAACCGGCGAAGATTGCCGCCATTTTGACCTTGGCCCACCTCAATGATCCTTACATCATGCCCTTCCTCAAGCAAGTCACGCAGAATGGTTGCTGTTCGCGCCGTTGCCAGGAGGCCGCCCGATGGGCACTGGAGTTGCGCTCGGCCTCCGCTGCCGCCTCGTGAACCTCATGCTAAGGTCACTCGTCTTTCTTGGCGACCCGTGTGGGACGGTCTCTGCCTTCGAAGCGCATGAGGGTGAACAGCAGGTCCGAGAGGCGATTGACAAAGGTGATGAGATGGGGGTTGACCTTCTCGGTACGTGACAGCGTCCACAGTCGACGCTCCGCGCGACGGCACACCGTCCGTGACACGTTAAGGGCGGCTGCGCCCGGCTCCTCTACCGGCACAATGAACTCGGTCAGTTTGGACAGTTTGGCATCGAACTCGTCGATGCGTTCTTCCAGAGTGGTGACATCGCGCTCCGAGATGATATGTTTGAGGCGTAGCACGCCTTTCTCATCCGATGCGATCTCAGCGCCCATCTGGTAAAGAGTGGTATCGAGGCGATCCAAGACTGCCCGCACGTCAGGGTCGACGCCCAGTGTCTTGGCCAGGGAGAGAGAGGCCCCCAGTTCGTCGAGGGTGCCATAGGCCTCTACGCGGCCGGACTCCTTGTCGACGCGCGATCCCCCAAACAGGCCCGTTGTGCCTCCATCGCCCGTGCGTGTGTAGACGTTCGCCTTGCCTTTGCTCATGCGCTGCTCCTGTTGTTTTGGTTGAGAGGGTGACCACCAGACTGCCGGATTTCCGCTATGGCGAGCACGACGGGTGAAGAGACCTCCTCTCCGGCCCCTTGCAGTGCTTCGACCCGTGCGACCGACCGAAACAGTTGCACGCAGGCCTGTTCGTAGGTGCAGCCCGTGCACTGCGCGATCAGGCGACATCCTCTGTCGATTAGCTTCTTGTTGCTGGGAGAGACCCAGGTCATGGCATTGCCCCATACGCGATCCAAGCGGCACATGGTGGCGGTCGAGACCGTGTTCAGGATCAGCTTCAAGCTGAGATGTCTCCAGAGCTGCAGAGGAGAAGCCGGGATCTCCAAGGGCATGTGAAACCGTTCCTCGCCGGCCACCGATCCCAGATCGGCTGTGACACCCAGCGAAACGAGGGCCGTGCGGGCAAACTGCCCACCGAAGACCCTCCTGCTCGACCGCACTAGATCCTCCATCTCGTCCTGGAACCCGATGATCATCAGGGTGGCCTCAGGGTCCGCAGTGCGCGAGGGGTCCACTTCATTGCCGATCTGGAACTGGTAAATCTGTCTGTTGTCCAATTGAGGCGGGTTCTCTCTCAGGGCCCGGGGTGCCTTCAGTGTCCGGTAGACCTCCCCACCCCACTGGAGTCCTCGGGGCCGGCGCTGCAACATTCCCTGCCAGGCCGGCTTGCTGTCGTGACGGGGGTTCTTTACGAAGGCCCAGGGGAGTGGGGGCTGGAGGTCATCCTTTGCGCGAAAGGCCGGGAGCATGAAGGTGGGGGAGCGTTCCGTGGTGTCGGTGAGCACGTCCAAGAGGCCGGCATCGGCGGCATAGGTGACGAGTCCAGAGTGCCGATAGACGGCCTCCTCGTATGCAACCCATCGACTGATCGTCGAAAGGGCTTCCGGCCGACCGAGGTCTGTCACCATCTGCATGAATCGCTGCCGATAGTCCTCGATCGCGCAGGGGCCGAACGGGCCGCACGCCAGCTCAGCGTGCCGCAGCAGCTTGCACAGGGCCTGCTCCAGGGCGGCGCCAACCACCAGGAGTTCTGTGGTCGTCGCCTGCATGCGGGTGGAGCCGGTGATGGCCATGGGACCGGTGGTGAGTTCAAGCCGGTGAATTCGAGGGTCGTCCAGAATCTCCCGGGAACGCGCCACGCGATCTTTCAGTAGATCTGTGGGATTGTTGTAGACGAAGAAGACCTGGGCGCCTGCCGCCAGGCCCTCCCAGGCGGTCCCTATCACGAAGGGTGTCTCGCCTCCCTCCGTGATGGCGATGACCACGTCACCGTCTGTCACGCCAGCCTGCCGCAGGTGGTATCGGCCGAATTCGGGAAAGTCTTCGAATCCCTCGACCGACTTGATCAGGGCAAAGTCACCCCCGGCCATGACGCTGACGCAGCGGTCTTCCATCGACGGTCTGCTGGAACAGGGCGAGGCCTGTCTCCAAAAACGGCGCCAGGCAGCTTCCAGCAGGATACTGAGCCGTCCGGTGGCGCCACAGCCGGTCAGGAAAACACGACCGTCACTGCTCAACACGTCGTATATGGCCATTACGAGCTGCGCGTAGCCGGGCTGTGCAAAAATGGTGTCGAGGCAAGGGACAATGTCTCGATCTACCGATTGTAAGAGACGGACTCCCTCCTTCACATCTCTTTTGAGGGTCTGCGACAGGGTGCGGGTCTTGGGGTGAGAGGCCTCCGTGAGCAGGCATCCCAAACGAAATGCCGCCTCTTCCTGGAGAAACTGATTGGCCCTGTCACCGGCAAGCATGCTGTCCGACAGTGATACGCCACCTAGCGACAGAAGTCAATTTGGAACCCACTCGCGGAGACCGTACTGCAGGCATCTTCGACCTAAGAGAACGGCAAGAAATAACTTGGACTTTTGAATGCCCAATTGCACCCCATCTTGGATCGCTTCTCAATCGCGAAATCCGCGACGTAGAACGGCTACGCCTGTGGGTTCGCTCAATCGGGCGCGACCCAATATGGGGCACACTTGGACCCCAAATTGTCCAACTTATTTCTTGCCGATCCCCGTGCGGCTGAGATCTTCAACCCTTTCATGATGCGCGTATCACTCTTAAGCCGCTGCCAGACCCCAGTGAAACTTCAGAGTGCACCTGACATTCTGAGAATCACTTCTGAAAAGCCAGTCACTTAGCCACGGCGGCCGCGCATTTTTCCCCTACCGGAGTTATTGAGAAACGATAGAATAACTTGCTAGCCTGCAAAAGTGCACGAAAGCGGTCTTGCATGGCCATTTTAAAAGGGTCAGCGCATCCGAACGGCGGCTCATTCGAATGCCTGGTACATAAAAAGGGATCACAAATGCGAAGACTTTTTCTGACAACGGCTTTTTCCGTTGCTTTCGGCATGGCGATTGTTTCATATTTTTCACCCATATTTGTCTGGTCCTATCTCTTCATCGGGCCGCTTATTCTGTTCGGATTGCATGATTATTTTCAAACGCGACATGCCGTGCTGAGAAATTTCCCTCTGCTCGGCCATTTTCGGTATTTACTTGAAGCTATCCGGCCCGAAATATCACAGTACTTCATAGAAAGTGAAACCTCCGGTGTGCCTTTTAACAGAGAACAACGCTCGGTTGTATACCAACGTTCAAAACAGGTTCGCGATACGGTACCGTTTGGAACCATTCGAAATGTCTATGATGTCGGCTACGAATGGGTTAATCACTCGTTGTCGCCGTTACATTTGGAGGTGCAAGACCTACGGGTTACGATCGGTGGGCCGAATTGTCGACAGCCTTATTCGAGTAGTCTCCTCAACATCTCCGCCATGAGCTTCGGGTCCCTCAGCAAAAATGCTGTTCTGGCCCTCAACCAGGGGGCAAAGATGGGAAACTTTGCACACAATACCGGCGAAGGCGGTTTGAGCCCTTATCATCTGGAAGGGGGCGGCGATCTCATCTGGCAAATCGGGACAGGTTATTTCGGCTGTCGCAATCATGATGGCGCTTTTGATGAAATGATGTTTGAAAAACGGGCGATGCATCCCAACGTAAAGATGATAGAAATTAAACTATCACAGGGAGCGAAACCCGGGCATGGCGGCATTTTACCGGCGTCAAAGTTGACGAAAGAAATAGCACAACTACGCAACGTCCCGCTGGGTCAGGATGTTATTTCCCCGCCTGCGCACGCTGCCTTTACCACGCCGACCGGGTTGCTGGAATTCGTCGAGAAACTCAGGAAGCTTTCCGGCGGCAAACCTGTCGGATTCAAGCTTTGTGTCGGCAAACGGCGGGAGTTTTTGGCCATTTGCAAGGCTATGGTAAGCACCGGCATTACCCCTGATTTCGTGGCAGTGGACGGCGGCGAAGGCGGTACCGGCGCCGCGCCTCTTGAATTCACAAATAGCATCGGCTCGCCCTTAACCGAGAGTCTGATTTTTGTGCACAATGCTCTGGTTGGATTTTCGGTACGAAATAATATCCGACTGATCGCCAGCGGTAAAGTGACCACCGGATTTGACATCATCAAACGACTGGCGCTGGGCGCGGATGTGTGCTACTCGGCACGGGCCATGATGCTGGCGCTCGGTTGTATTCAAGCACGAAAATGCAATTCGAATCACTGCCCGGTGGGTGTAACGACTCAGAATCCGCAACTGGTTGCCGGCTTGGTTGTTGAGGACAAATATAAAAGAGTCGCGAATTATCATTATGCGACGCTGAAGAGTGTGTCCGAAATGATCGGAGCCATGGGTCTACCAACACCGGCTGACTTGCGCAGCTGGCATATTATGCGTCGAACCAGTCCCACCGAAATCAAACATTACGGGGAAATCTATGAATTTCTCCATGAAGGTGACTTGCTGACGGAACCGATACCTGCGACCTATGAACGGGCGTGTCAAGCAGCCTCTCCTGACACATTTGCTCACACCTCTTCGTCGTAGGGTGTGAGGTGATGATTTCGTGGCGTGTCCGGAGCATGAACGAGAGACCATGGCTCCCGCTGGTCACCTGTCTGGCCTATTGCATCGACGAGGAACTCTAGAAAGCGAATGATTACTTGCGGGAACAGAATGGGTCGTTTGCGGTCCGATTGGCGGTTGACAAGGGCAACATAAGCCGTTGAAATTAAGCAGGTTCGATTTTTTGAGTAGGACAGGTGGAAATGATGCTATCAATAGATTTTGCAACCGGACTGACAATGAGGCCTTTAAAACTCACAGTGTGTATTGCTGTCATGATGGCCTCGGCCATCGTTGCTCAAGATCCAAACTCACGGGTGGGTGCCAGTCTGGATGCGTCTGCCAGGAAGGCCTGGGATGAAGTCCGCTACGACCTGATGGAGATCATCGAGCGTCTACACAAACACAAGGACCTGCCCGACGCCAGCATCTGGCACCCTATGCGCAATGACAAGGCTTCCAATCAGGGCCGTCTCAACAAGCTCATGAATGAGGCACTCTCTCATTTGAAGATAGCCAAGCTCAGTGAATATCGCCAGACCTATGCCGGCCAGGGCGCCCAGATCGCAGGGAATCAGCAGCTCATTGGTGAGCACATGGATAAGATGGTGGCTGCGCCTGAGAAGACAGGTAGGGTCTCCGGTCTCTGGACATGGTCGCGCGAAGAGCATGAGAAGCGCATTGAAGAACTTGAATCGGAGATCGTGGAGTGCAAGGCCCGCCAGCAGGACATGATCGGGGACATGAAGCAGGAAATGGCACGCATGGGCATTGATATCAGCCACCAGCAGATCGCCGATCTCTTACTGGCCGTGTCAGGTGACACTTTTTTCGATCTGTCTGCCTGCTTCCACAATGTCAAGCAGCTCACGAACATGGTGGCTGAACTCATCCGAGAGAATGAGCAGTATGCGGAGAATTCACGGAAGTACTATGGTATCTACGTGTCGCTGGTCAGCCTCCTGTGTCACGCGCACGAGCGGGCCCGGGCAGATATCAAAACGACCTACCTGCCCGAGATCAAACTCATCATGGACGAGGCCGTAAAGACCCGGCAGCGTACTCAGGATCTTGTTGAGAGAAACTCGGGTGACCGCAATAGGCTTGCCCGTCTGCGGCAGAACCTGGAGGCCCAAGACACGGTGATCAAGGCCGGGCGTTCATACACCCAGCACCTCAAAGGCCAACTCGTTAAACTGGCCCAGGCTGAGACCCAATTGAAACGGCATCAGGAGATCGCCTTGAATACCTATGAGACCGTCAGTCTCGCCTCGAGCATGTTGAGTGTGGTAAAAAAGAGTATCGAGGACCTGAATACCATTCAGTCCATGGAATTGCCGGACATGCTCCCTTTGGAAACCGATCGCATCCGATCCGAGTTTCAGATCATTTCTAAACGGTTACGCGGGGGCTAGGAATCAAGGAAGCGACATACCTTTATCAAGTTTCTCCAGAATAGCCAATACACTGGAACAAAAATCCTTCAGCATGAATTGTATTGCAGGATTGTAAATGATAAAACCTCCGTGCTTACAAGTACTGCTCGTCACCATACTTTTCGCCATGCGAGGCTCTTTTTGATTAATCACCACCACTCTCAACGGCCCTTCGATCGGTTAGTTCGAGTAAAATAATAGACGGCTCTGCCTATCGCCGTAAGTACTAAAATGACGATCAATGCAGTGTTCAACCACTGCAGGAAATAATTGTGCGGTTGCCAATCGGGCCTTTTGATCTTCAGGATTCCGTGCTGAAACGCGACATAGATTTCAAGGCCCGTTTCCCGTGATATCGGGCCCAAGGAATCGAATCCGATTGTATCAGGACCAGTATCCGCCCGTATGTGGGCGCCGCCGTAACTCTTTATCCAACGACTCTTGCCGCGGAGTTCGGACGGCAGGCGAACGGTCACTGTGGCCCTGTCAACGACGGCGGGCCTGGGCCAGATTACGGCGTCTCAATACAGCTCGTCCCGCGCTGTCGATCGGGCTCCGGCTCTATCGCGCTCACGGTGTTGATGGGCGACTATCTCTTCGTAAACCCTCCAAATTCCTCTCGATCGGGGTCTGGGTACGGGGTCGCGCTTGGCGACGTAAATGGCACCGATTACGCGATACTTCAACAGAAACGTGTGGATTTCAGGCGGGTTCAGCTCATGGGACCAGCAAATCCACAGGTCGTTTTGATCCGTCTGGATCGCGTGTGGCCGGGGGAGAGGGTTGGAAGAGGTTTCACCGTTGCCCCTAAGCTCAAAGACTTCGACGTCCTGGATGTCGTCGATCCAGTCCATCAGGAAACGTCGAGACAATACGTGTCGTCTCTCACTGGGACCCGGTTCGAAAGAGTACTCCTGCCGCTCCGAAATGACCAAATCGCCATCTTTCTGCACTTCGATCTCAACGTCGATGGAGGTCCACTTGAAGGGATGGAGTTGAAGCGCTTCGTCGATCTCGTCGTTTTCCAGTAAGCTTATGTACTGCTGAGAAAGCGTCCGCACTTCATCAAGCTCAAGCTGTGTCAGAGCCTCGCCGGTGTCGAAAACTTGCTGTTGTGGCCGGGAAGGCCGAAGCACAACGACCCAAAGAACAAGCCCCACAACCGCGATCACAGCCACGGCAGAAATCAGAATGATGAGGCGGCGATCCACGCCTTCGGGTTCTTCGTATTCTTCAAGCGACTCCCGATCGATGTCCTCGTCCGCGGTTGGAGGGATTGCGGTATCGGACTCAGCCGGTACCTTTTTGAGTGGGGGGACAACGACGGGGTTCTTACACTTCGGGCACGCGCCTTTCTTGCCGCCTTGCCTTTCGGGGACGCTGATCTTATGGCCGCAATTCTCGCAAGGAAACTCGATGATGGTCGACCT
>JADFHU010000743.1 GCA_022567055.1 Planctomycetota bacterium | reverse complement strand
GACTGGATGAAGAAACGATCCGACGTTACATCCGTGAACAAGAAGAAAACGACAGTGGCCAGATGTATCTGGACATGGAGTAAACACTAGCAACAGCCCCAGCGGGGCTTCCCTACGTTAACGCCCCCTTCTAGGGGGCTTTTTCAGGCCCCCCGCTCTGCGGGTGGTCGGTGACCCAGGAATGTAAAGTTCAGACAGGATTTGCCATTTGACTTCATAATCGGCGCTCCTGCACACGAAACGGTCAAGGATACCAAATCGAGTGTCTGGCGTAAATTATAAGTTTCCTCCGTAGAATTGATATCTGTATTGAATAAGTATCTTTCTTTGATTCAAGAGTTTATGCTCGGACGAGTTTTTGCAAGGGCTCAATGATGTTCAATCATCAGACGGATCTGTTTTTCGCACCTAGCGTCTATTCACCGGCCTTCCATCTATTTCGGTAACGGTGTGTTGGGCTTCACGGCATCCTTGGGGTACGGGTTTTCCGCCCCAAAAACCAGCATGTCCGCTCGCTTTTCAACGACTACGAATGATTCGTCGATATTCCCTTCGGTATCTTGAACTTTGCCGAGGTCCAATCCGAGGTGTTCAGCCAGGAAAGGATACGCCGCCATGCGCTTGGATAGGCCGTAATCGTGCTTCTCATCGGAAAAATGGGCGATCTTGACTTTGTCGCCGGCGCCATACAGATTGTAGACGTGTTGGATATTAGGTGGATATAGTTTTTGCACCCCACGCGGTCCCATTGACGGTTCACCGGTACAGGTTATCCGATACACAAAAACAAGGGTTCCTGGCACCCTCATCGAAGAAAAGGCCCACTTCCTTGAGCAGGCCCTTTTAAGGATCTCTTCAATGACGCTCGGTAAGGACTAGGGTTGCTCAAACGGATCGGTTCGACCGGCCATGCCGGCGACCTCTGCTGCCGACAAGGCACGGTGGTAGATGCGAACATCGTCCAGATCACCGAAAAAGTAATTGGGAGTACCGTTTTTCGCTCCGTCGAATGCAACGGCTTCCGATCCGACACCCACGAACCCGTAACGAAGGTTGCCGCTCCCAAGGGTGCTGCCTCCTGTGACCGGAGCTTCGTGGTAACCATCGATGAAGATCGTCGACGTACCCTTGTCAAAAACGCCGGCCACATGATGCCACTCACCGTCATCCACACGAGACGAGCTGCCGTTATCGAGCTGACCCGCATCGGTCATCACATCCCACCCTATCTGGCCGGGACCGGCGCCGGTAAGGTTAATCTCGAGACGCCAGTAGTCGCTTCTGTCAAAGGAGGCAATGATCTGGTCGGTCTCGACATCTGTCCGTAACCAGGTCGTCACGCTGACCCCCGAGAAGCCATCTGAATCATAGAATAGGCCATCGATGGCCACATAAGAGACGATACCGTCCAGACGGAGGGCCTCTCCGTTGACGCCGGGTACGAAGGAGGTCAACCCCATCAATGTGCCCGGGCTTTGACCGGTGCTGTCCGACGCATCGCCGTCAAAGGCATAGTGAGCGACCAAGGCCTCATCGCTCGGCTCGGTGGGCGTGACCACCACACGGGCATCGGTCGTCAGTTGGATTTCATCCACATACAGGACGCCCGAACCGGCGCCCTCGATGCCGATGGTCAGGGATGTCACTCGACTCAGAGTCGATGCACTGACACTCGACAGGGGAATCGTCCACCGGTTCCAACCCAAGTGCATCAGGTCGGAGGATGACCCGTCATAGGCAACTTTGGTGTCATTGATCTTGAGGTACAACTGGCCACCGGTGTTGGCCGGGCTGCCCCGGAAGAAGAGCACCAGACTCTGCACACCGTGCTTGCTCCAATCCATGGTGGCATCAAAGGTATTGGTGGCCTCAGAAAGGGGCGCCGCGCTGTTGTCGAAGTGGATGGGCAGCGATTGGCTGCCGCCGTAAACGATCGTCGATTCGGGAGCATAGTTTCCCAGAGGCGGATTCGCGCCGACGATGGCCCCGTTATTGCCCGGATCATCGAATCCGTCGATCCAAGTGGCCCAGATTTCCAGGAACTCCTCGTCCTTGTAGCTCTCCATGTCGTCGACGATGATGGTGTCCACGGTGGCAAAGCTCCAGACTGCCCCTGCCCACTCACTGGGATCCATGGCGTCGTTGACTTCAACGACCTGCCAGTAATAGGTCTGGCCGAGTTGCAGATCCGAAGCCAGGGTGTCGAAGCTGCTCTCCGTGACAGTGCCGGCCCGGGACAGGGCGTTGGGATCGGAGCCGAGGTAGATGTCGTGCCCTGCGGCTTCCCGTCCGTCTCGAGCCCAGGACAGTGTGACGTCCGCAGCCACGTCGGTGCTACCTGACGGAGGATTGGGACCCGTCGGAAAGGTCGGGATGTAGAAGAACCGAACTTCGCTAAGGCTGGCCTGCGGGGCGAAACCCTGCACAGTATTGATGGTCATACGAACATGCTGAGCCTGGACACCCCCGAAATCGATGGTGTTGTTGTGGGCGTAGCCCTCAACCCCAGGGGCCTGCGCCAGTGGCCCAACACTTTCCAGGACGGTCCAGATATCGCCATCTAAAGAGTGTTCGATGGCAACATCTTTCGCGCCGAATCCGATGAAGGGCTCGATGGTCTGATTCGAGTTCCAGACCCAAAGTTCATGCAGCTTGTAGGCCCGGTCAAATGCATACTCGACGGTGGCCGGGATACCGGCGCTGATCCACATATCGGTGGCGGAAACGCCGTGGAGATCACCCGTCAGTCCGGAGCCGTTGATGGTGTTCTCAGGCCCGGAAGCGCCGAATGCACCGGAGGCGGTGGCGGTGATGTTGCTGATGGGAATCGAGAAAGGTTCGGTCGCGAAGCTCCAGACGACTCCTGGGGAAACGGTAGAGTCCGGTGCATCGTTGACTTCGTCCACGCGCCAGTAATAGGTCTGATTGTACTCCAGAGGCGCGAGGGCAAAGGA